>QHXL01000503.1 GCA_003222935.1 Acidobacteriota bacterium | reverse complement strand
AAAATCAGGACCATCTTTAGCTTAGTTGTCCTATTGGCAATTTCATCCTTCGTGTGTGCGCAAACCTCCGTAACACCCAAACCGCGCCTGGCCCCGATCGATCCAAACAAACACGCGCTCATAATAATTGGACCGGGTGGCGAAGATGCTTACACCAAGCAATTTGAACAATGGACCAACGACCTGCGCAAAGCCCTGACAGAAAGATATGGTTTCGACTCTGCGAAGATAAAAACACTGGCTGAGAAAACTGGAGAGGCAGCAACTCCTTTGGCCACTGCCGAGGAAGTTAGAAGAAGCTTTACACAGCTCAAGTCGTCACTTCAGACGGATAACGTGTTTTTCGTCTTTCTGATGGGTCATGGTTCCTTTGACGGAAAAGAGTCGAAATTCAATTTGATAGGACCTGACATCCCTGCGGCCGAATACAACACTTTACTCTCGGCATTACCAACTCGACGCGTAGTCGTTATCAACATGTCGAGTGCCAGCGGAGAGTTTACGAAGAGCTTGTCAGCGAAAGGTCGTGTGGTGATCACAGCGACTCGAAACGGCCAGGAGACCAACGCCACACACTTCCCGGGCTTTTTCATCGACGCGCTGAACGCGACCGATTCTGACACCGATCAGGACGGGCACGTCTCCATACTCGAAGCATTTGTCTACGCGAATCGTCTAACAGCTGAGTTCTATACGCGAGCTGGCCGGCTCGCCACTGAGCACGCTTTACTGGAAGACAACGGAGACGGCGTCGGACATGAAAGAGTGGAGGCGGGTGAAGGGTTGCTCGCTCGCGCCACCTATCTCGATTCGTTGAGCCTGGCGCAAGCGGCCGAGAATGTCGCGATTGCAAAACTCTTAAAGGAGCGTTCGCGCCTTGAAGGTGAGATTGAGCAACTGATTGCACGTAAGGGTAATCTTGCGGAAAACGAGTACGAAGCTAGTCTTGAGAAAATGTTTATTGAGTTGGCGAAAGTGAATCGATCGATCAAGCAGGCAGGGAGTTGAATTAGAACTAATTATGCGATTGCATTCACCTAAGAGATTATTTCTTACCACGTTCGTGGCGATATGCATTGTCTGTGCAATCTTCGGGTCCTACTCTGTTCACTCGCAGGACAATGACCCGCCGGGTCAGGCGGAACTCAAGAAAGGCGACTACGAAGGGGCAATCAAAATCCTGAATGCCCGGCTTAACTCGAATGGAAACGATGCGGTAGCTCAGCGAAATCTTCTGCGCGCTTTTATTGAAACCGGTCGCTACGTGGACGCTGAGGCCTCGGCAAAGAAGTTTCTCCTTAAAACTCCAGATGCCGGCGCCGTTCGTCATGAACTCGCTGAAGTCTTCTCGGCAACCGGACGCTACACTGAAGCCATCGCCGAGTTTGAACGCGCGGCGGCAGATCGTGAAAAGGCGTCTGCAACGACCGGAGATCACCTCGAGAGTGCACTGCGTCGGGCAGAAGTACTTGAGTTAACCGGTCAGCAGGAATCAGCGAGACGAATCTACGAGTCGTTTGTAAAGTATTACACCGATAAAGATCCCCAAACAGCAGCCGAGCTGACGTCAATTGCGCGGGCGTTGGTCCATCTCGAAAAGTTCCAGGACGCGAACGATGTCTATCGAAACGCGATCGAGACTGACTCCGAGTACCTCGAAGCTCAACTTGGCGCCGGCGAACTCTTCACCGAAAAGTACAACTACAGCGACGCGGCACAATTTTTCGACGACGCGCTGAAACTAAATCCAAACAGCGCTCGAGCGCATCTGGACGTTGCCATTAACAAACGAATGGAAGGCGGCGAAGAACTTCAAGTCGCACTGGCACGCGCTCTTACAATTAATCCAAATCTTGTCGATGCGATGAGCTTCAAAGCGTCGCTCGCTCTCGAGGCCGGCCAATTTGAATCGGCGAGTGCTGAGATTGAGAAGGCCTTGAAAGTGAATCCCCGTTCTCCGGAAGTTCACGCACTCAAGGCCTCCATGTTTTATCTCCAGGACAAAGACACCGAACCCGAAATTGCCGCGACATTGGCCATCAGTCCTAACTACGGCGCGTTATTCAACACCCTGGCGCACTTCGCGACAATCACCCGTCGAACAGAACAAGCAGCGCAATTCACCCGGCGCGCAATCACTATTTCACCCCGCCTCTGGGACGCCCATCTGAGTTTGGGAATGGCGTTGTTGCGCATGGGCCAGGTGGAACAGGGACGCGCCGCGATTGAAACCGCTTTTAAAGGCGACCCGTTTAATGTCTGGGCCAAGAACACACTCGACCTACTGGATACGATGCAGCAGTTTCATGAGACAAAACGGGGAATGTTTATTGTGAAGGCGTCGGCCCAGGAGAGCGATGTGCTGTCTGGATATGCCCTGAACCTGGTTGAGGAAGCGTCCGCCAAACTAACATCGAAATATCGTTTCACTCCCAGGGGACCTATAACGATCGAGATTTTCAACAACCATGAAGACTTCGCGGTACGTACGCTCGGGTTGCCGGGACTTGGCGCACTCGGTGTTTGTTTTGGCATGGTCATCGCGCAAGATTCTCCTTCGGCACGCGATGTTGGCGAATTCAACTG
>QHXL01000464.1:4787-10588 GCA_003222935.1 Acidobacteriota bacterium | reverse complement strand
TTACCTCGCTTCGATGGGTATCTATGTTTTCAAGTATGAACGGCTGGTAAGTTTGTTGGCCCAGGATACGAAGTGGGTGGATTTCGGTCGTGAGATCATACCGGCAGCAATAAATGCCGGGCACGTGCAGGCTCATCTTTTTGATGGTTACTGGGAAGACATCGGAACGATTGGCGCGTTCTATCGGGCCAACCTCGGCACCGGTCTACACGCGAGCTCGCTACCTCCCACCGTCCAAGGTTGAAGAAACGCAGATCGACGATTCAATCGTAAGTGAAGGCTGCATAATTAACGGTGCAAGGATAACCAATTGTGTTGTCGGGGTGAGAAGTCGGATCTCAAAAGGAGTTCAGGTTGACTCTTCATACATTATGGGAGCTGACTATTATCAAACGCTCGATGACATGCGGCAGGATCTGAAAAACGGAATACCTCGAGTTGGTATAGGCGAGGGAAGTGTTATCCGACGAGCGATCATCGACAAGAATGCGCGAATTGGAAATGGCGCGCGTTTACTAAATGAGGCGGGCACTGTAGAGGCTGAGAGCGAAGACAAGTCGTACTACATTCGCGATGGAATTATCATCGTTCCCAAGAATGCCGTAATCAAGGATGGGACTGTAATTTAGTTATGGCTCGCGGTTGGGAAAGTAAGGCGGTCGCCGACCAGATCGAGGAAGGGGAGTCGGCCAGGGCGAACCAGGGTTCAAGAGCTGCGGCGACACCTGAGGAACTGGCAAAGCATGAGAAGCTGTCGTCGTTAATGATGTCGAGGTCGCGTTTGCTTGAACAACTTGAGCGGGCCAGGCACCCGGCTCACCGGAACGTATTGCAAAATGGTTTGAAGGCGATCGAGAACGAGATTGAGGATCTGTCGGAGTAGAATAAGCGGGTCGAGGTGGGGTAACGGATCTAACGTTAGTACAAGTAGGGAAGGGCGGTTTACCCCCGCTGGTTCAAATACAACGACCCTCAATAGTCACCTCTATTGGAAGCAGCGGGGGTAAACCGCCCTTCCCTACTTGTACTTTTTAAGAGGGTGGCATTAAGCGAGCGCAGACCAGTTTGAGACATTACTTTAAGTGTGATGGTCTTTGGTAATAAGCTCCCGAACAAAGAGCAATGTCCCTAAAGTCATACATTAACTAATGCCCGTCAAGAACGTTCCTACTCGCGAGTTTCACCCCGCGATTATCACCAGAAGCACAGACTCCAGTCGAAAAAAATCTTCAGACATTCCATCGATCAAACTGCCAAAGAACAAGTCGAACCTCGAACTCGAGGTTAACAATCGAATCGTTAAACTCACTAATCTCGACAAACTGTTCTGGCCGAAGTTGGGAATCACCAAAAGAGATTTGATCCAGTACTACATCAACATCGCACCAGCACTCCTACCACATCTCAAAGACCGCGCAATGGTTATGAAGCGCTATCCCAACGGGGCAGGTGAGGAGTTCTTTTTTATGAAGCGGGCTCCTTCGCCGCGTCCGAAGTGGATTGAGATCTGCGCGATTGAGCACTCATCGGGGAACGTTATCGACTTTCCGATGATTCAGGATCTGGAGTCGTTGATATGGGTGATAAACCTGGGCTGCATTGACCTCAATCAATGGTACGCGCGGTGTGACGATGTCGACAGGCCCGATTATCTACACTTTGATCTCGATCCTGTTCCAGGTGCAGGATTTGAAAAGGTGATAGAGGCAGCGCTGTTCCTAAAGCTTGCACTCGATGTGTTGAAGATACCCAGTTATCCAAAGACAACTGGTTCGAAGGGAATTCATATCTACATCCCCATCAAATATGGCCCGACCCAAAAAGATGTTTGGACCTTCGCAAAACAGTTCTCTCATGCGGTGGCGGGTGAGGCTCCGGAGTTGTTAACCGCGGTCTATCAAGTCTCAAAGCGACCGAAGGGAAGGGTACTGGTTGATTACAATCAGAACGCCTGGGGACGAACGCTCGCGTCGGTCTATTCAGTGCGCCCGAAAGATCTGCCTACGGTATCGACACCGGTAAAGTGGCGTGAGTTAGAGCGGGGTGTCGACATGGAGAATTTTCGTATTGATAACGTGCCGGGCCGAGTCCGGCGAATGGGTGATTTGTTCAAACCTCTACTCGACAAGAAGGGGCGCTTTCGACTTGAAGCATATCTTTAAGGTAAAGCGTTAAGGCGTTGAGGTCGGTTTCGACCCGACGCTACCGCGTACGGTACTGACGACCGTAAGCCACGAGAGAAGTGGACGTAACACATGAACGGTCGGCAGGCCTACAGTTGAAGTTGATACTAAGGTTCAATTAGGGATGACAAAAGACATCGTGGTTTGGACGGTAGGTCATTCAACGAAAAGTGCAGAAGAGTTTGGTCGTCTACTTCAATCGCAGGCGATCGAAACGCTTGTAGACGTTCGCAGCTTTCCCGGTTCTCGCCGTTACCCTCAATTCAACAAGGAATCGCTGTCTGAGTTTCTTTCAGAGGTTGAAATCCACTACGTACATGCGCCCGCTTTGGGCGGCCGGCGACGCCCACAACCTGATTCTCATAACACGGCCTGGAAGAATGCTTCATTTCGCGCTTACGCTGATCACATGGAAACTGATGAGTTTCAAAAAGGAGTTGCGAGTTTACTTGAACTAGCTTCTCAAGGTCGTACGGCAATCATGTGTGCTGAAGCGCTTTGGTGGCGTTGTCATCGAAGCCTCATTGCTGATTACCTCAAAGCAAAAGGAATTGTGGTCACTCACATTCTCGATGAAAAGAAAACAGAGCTGCACCCCTTTACTTCGGCAGCTCGAATTGTGAACGGTGAATTGTCGTACCGCGGGTTGCTCGATGTTGAGGTTTGAGTCTAGTTAAAGTGACGTCTAAGCAACTGACCGATTGCTATGCCAGACCTTCGCCTTTGATCCTTTCTTACGACGCTTCACTCCAGTCCGACGCGGAATCTTTTTCGGGTCACCCGTTGCTGCCTTCTTGATGTCGCCACCTTCGTCTTCGGCAATCTCCGCGAGTGAGCGCCGCGTCAAGATCGAAACTGGCGCCAGTTCTGTTACTTCTTCTTCGGTTGTGTAGTAGTCGCGGTGTTTGAGTAATAACCACTGCCTCCCGCGAGTCCTGACAAGTACCCAGCTGCCTTTCAACTTCTCACCGTTAAGTGTGAACTTCAACTTTTTGAGCGCAGCCGAAACATCCTCATCCTTTTCGGGAGCGTAGGTGCCATAGTCCCACACCATCACGGTGCCGCCACCGTATTCTCCTTCCGGGATTACCCCCTCAAACTTTGCATAGTCGACCGGGTGGTCCTCGACTTCCATCGCCAGACGCTTCACCGTTGGATCGAGTGAAGGTCCTTTCGGAACGGCCCATGACTTAAGTACGCCATCAGCCTCGAGACGAAAGTCGTAATGGAGTTGAGTTGCTCGATGTTTCTGAATCACAAACATCCGACCGGTCTTTGTTTTCTTCTTCGTCGGACCGGGTTCGGGTGTCTTATCAAACTTCCGCTTCTTCTTGTATTCGCTTAATGAGGCCATT
The DNA here is from genome assembly GCA_003222935.1 of Acidobacteriota bacterium. Classification (GTDB taxonomy): domain Bacteria; phylum Acidobacteriota; class Blastocatellia; order Pyrinomonadales; family Pyrinomonadaceae; genus PSRF01. The sequence continues at coordinate 7,050 of QHXL01000464.1, read as the reverse complement.
TCTGAATTGAAGCCTAAAGTGATTCCTTAAGTGTAGTGAAAAGGTGAAGATTCCTAGACTGGTATTCAAACGCCGTGGCTGACAACCATCTCGCAGGTCTCAGTGGCTTCGGTGACTTCAAGGTCCGACTGAAGTTCAGGCTCGATTTCAAAAAGGTCCGCCTGCACTGGATCGAGGCCTAGAACCTCTCTGACTCGCGCGAAGCTGCGACGGTGTATGGGTAGAGCGCCAAGTTCTTTGAGGGCTCGGCAATGCTCGGGAGTTGGATATCCCTTGTGAGATGCGAGGCCGTAACCACCGTACATCGCATCCATTTCCCGCATGTGTGCGTCACGCGTCGTCTTTGCGATAATCGACGCTGCCGCAATGCTGGCAGAAAGCGCATCGCCGCGAATGATTCCACGCTGCGGAGTAGTGCAGTTCGGAATCTTCCGCGCGTCGACAAGGATGAAGTCAGGCGGTACACCTAATCCTTGTACGGCACGTTGCATGGCCAGCAGACCTGCGTGATAGATGTTGATTTTGTCGATCTCTTCGACCTCAGCAAATCCGAAGGACCAGCAAACGGCGTCTTGTTTTATCTGTAGCGCAAGCTCATCTCGTTTCTCCGGATCCAGGATCTTTTTTGAATCGTTCAAGCCGCGCAGTTTGTAATTCTGCGGAAGGATTACAGCGCCGGCGACGACCGGTCCGGCGAGTGGCGCCATTCCCGCTTCATCCACACCCGCAACCATCGAGAACCCTTCGCTCCAAAGCTCGATTTCAAAACGAAGCAGAGTGTGAAGTCGTTGACCTTCGGAACGGTTGCTGCGGTAGCGTTCACGAATCCGCTTAGCTAATTGTTGAGCGCCCTGACGCGGATCGCCGTCCAGTGCTTCAAGTAATCCTTTAGGTACAGGTCGACGTCTATCGACAAAACGGTCGCTTAGTTCGGGAATCGATTTGCGCAGGAGATCTTCGAGAGAAGGCATGTGGCAACAGCTACCCTGAGTCCTTAATTCTTTTAAGACGAGCTAGTCTCTTTTTCCATCGGAACAATGTCAAGACAAGGACAGGTTTTTTCAAAGGTGCCTCCCTCCAATGCTATTCTTCCTTGAATTTCACCCGAGGAACTTCGAATCTCTTGACTACAAAAACCCCCGATTACTCTCTACGTGTTCTTGGCGTTCTGCCCCTGGTTTTCTTTGTCGCCCAAGGCATTCATTACTGGCACATCAATGAGCTCGGCAACATGCTCTGGATGTGCAACATTGGGAATCTACTCCTTGCCATCGGATTGTTTCTTGAATTATCTGGACTATCCCGGGACTCATTATATGGTTCCTTTATGTTGTGCTGACCTGGGGAGTGTTTTTCACCTCGAAGTTGGCACATGTGGGCGGAATCATGGTAGGACTGGTGGCCTTGAAGCGAATCGGAATGGAAAAAAACACCTGGCGCTACGCTTCGGGTTGGTTCCTGCTGCTCCAGGTGCTATCGAGAGTTTTTACGTCCGCCAGTTTGAACGTTAATCTGGCCCACAAAATCCAACCAGGTTGGGACCGGGCATTTGGTGCTTACTGGCAGTTTTGGGCGGTGCTGATGGTCGTGATGGTCGCCGTACTTTTCGGAGTAGAACTACTCTTCCGAAAGCTGTGGCCAGTGAGAATGGCAACTGGTTGAGTTTGTGGTGACTATGTTGAGCTCACTCTGAAAGTTCTCGATTAGCGAAGTGACCAGAGAACAGAGCTCTGTGGTTTGGGTGGGCTTGACCAGGTAAGCCTGGGCGCCAGATTGGAGGGCCAATTCACGATCAGCTTCATAAGCAGCCGCTGAGTAAAAAAGGATCGGAGTAGTCTGGTCGAAGATGCGAATCTTTCTGCAGAGGTCCAGACCGGACCCATCAGGTAACCATGAATCAAGAAGGTAAAGGTCGAACTGACCATCTTCCGCCAATGCTACACCGTTAGCTACTGTCGAGCCTGTTACCACCTCGAAATCTTTTTGTTGCAGGACCAAAGTAATAAGCTCGCGCGTATCTTCATGGTCCTCGATATACAGAATGCGGCGTTTACTCAGTTGCATAGCTAAACTTCGCTACGAGGGGAAATCAACCTGGTGCCCAGTAGTGCCTCTAAATTGGTGGGTCGGGATTGTTTTCAGAAAAGGCCGGGGCCGACTACATGTTCTCAAGGTCAGTCGGGAAGGATGAGACGGCCCACGGCCACCCTGCTTGTTGTTTGGGTTGAATTTAGACGCTACACACTGAGCGGTCTGTACGGTT
>QHXL01000464.1:0-4770 GCA_003222935.1 Acidobacteriota bacterium | reverse complement strand
AATTACTTTAGGGGAGCCGTTCAGGGCAAGCAAATGAGTGCGTAAATGAAGGAGTCAGAGGTCTTCGGAAAGCGTGAAAAAATCGAGAAATTTTGCCATTTTTGAGTTGGGGATATTTGGGGTCGCGTGGTATTATCCCACCGTTGAATACCCCTTTCCTCCTGTGGGTATAGTTGGCGCGGCGGACGGCAAAAACCGCCGCGCTTTTTTGTGTCTTGAGGTTGACCTCAGAATTTAGTTGAAGGTCTGGAGGGGCCCGCAAGTTTTCGCAAAACCGGAGAGGTTTGCCTGTTGCTGTCATCTGCCACCGCAGTCCCGCTCGGATTAAAGATGTAACTATCCCTGGATCTAACGGCAAGGTTAGGCTGATTCGCTCGGACTTTGATTTGACGACGCTGCCCGGGCTGAGGCGACTGTTTTGGGTAGAATCCGAGGCTGTATTGGCGACGCAACTCTTCGGCTACATTCGCAAAGGCGAAAGACATATTTTGGAGACTGTCAGCACGGTACTGCCGACCTCCAGTATTATTCGTCAACTCCTTTAGATATTCGTCACCGACTCGATAGTCGCCACGTTGTCGTCCACGACCGCCCCCGCCACCACCGCCGCCTCCGCCACGACGGTTGGATCCTTGTCGCCGGTTTCCGAAGATATCCCCGAGAATCTGTCCTAGAATATCGTTCGGATCCACACCCGGAACCCCACCGGCATTGATGTCTCCCGCTGTATCGTATTGAACCGCATAAATCAAAGCATCCGCTTCCTGGGCGTCCTCGAGATTGCTTTGATAAGTTGCTCGATGACTCGTCGTGTCGACGCCATCAGTGAATAGGACGATAGCCTTACGACCCTGAATTCGACTCAGTTCGCGATTGATAACCATGTCGACCGCGTCATAGAGTCGAGTCCCATCATCTGTATAAGCGCGCCTCACCGCCCTTTCGAGCCTATATCGGTCATTCGTCATCTCCGAAAGCACCTTTATATCGTCATTGAACGAAATGACCATGACCTTGTCGTCTGGGCGTAATTGGTTAATAAAGGCTACCGCTGCGTCTTGAATGTCTTCGAGCCGAAACTGAGTTGACGGGCTGGTGTCGAGCATCAGAACTAAAGAAAACGGCTTGTCGACAGATGAAAAGAAAGCGATATCCTGCTGCACGCCATCTTCCCAAAGTCGAAAGTCTTCCTTCCGCAGGTTCGGCACGTAACGACCATCCCTGTCCATGACGCTCACTGGAATCGTCACCAAAGTCGTATTGACCTTGATTATGTCGCCCGCATCGACTTCCTCGGGAGTTGGTTTGGATTCAGGTTGTTGTTGTGTTGGTTTTTGGTTGTTTGGATAGTTCGAACCGCCCAGAACTGGCGGACGAGGAGCTGGCCCGGGCGACGTTTGAGTCGCAGCACTATCCCCAACACGTCGCTGACGTGTCTGTGCAACTGATGAATTAGTTAAAACCAAAAACAGGGAGAGGAGCGTTAGCAAAGCAAAAGACTTCTTCATAGTAAGCTCCATTCGCGATACGTTGACGTACCGACCTCGCTTGGATGCCTTTCGGTTGAAATGGATGCTTTGCGGCTTTATGGGGCGGGAAGAGAAAACCCGCTGAGCGGTCTAAAGATAACTCCGCCATGAACAAAGAGGCAAGGTCGGTGAGGCCGGAAACGAGGTGCTGCCCAACTTATTTCGCGGCCGAAGAAATGGCATTCCAGAGCAGGGGCAGCGTTCCCCACGTTTGTCCGCGATGCTGGGGTCGAAACGCGAAAAGGATGACTTTGCCTTTTCCCATCGGAACTTCTGCGAGTGCTATTTGACCGCGAAGTTTATCTTCGCCTAGTAGCCAGCCTGATCGTAGGAGGTTTTCTTTAGCGTACCGTGCGATTACGTTTACGCTTGAATCTGTTGAGGCGAAAGCTGAACTGTTGATGAAGTAACCCGGAATATTTGTGGGTAGCGTGGCAGCGACAGGGTGTTTGCTGTCGAGCTCGAGTGAAACGATTGAGCCTGGACAATAAAAGTCCGACGACCTCACTCCTTCCAGCACATTCCGTAGCGGAAGATTGAATTGTTTGATTACGAGTTCACACGACTGATCAAAACAGATCATCGTGCCGCCGCTGTTTACGAATTCTTTTAGATTCGACACACCGCTGTCCGAGATACCTCCGGCGAACTCGGCTGGAACAGTCCCCGCAGCATTACCTTCCACGAGGTCGCGAGTACGTTGTGATGGAAGAATGAGCACATCGTAAGTCGACTTCAGATTACCCTGCTTGACTGCCCCGTCGTTAATCGATTTGTAAGGGACGTTAAAAGTGTCGAATACATAACGAGTCCAACCCTCGTCCATGTTTCCAATTGAGCCTTTGTAGATTCCTATCCGGACATTTTGTTTGATGGGATTTCTGATTGGCGATTCGTCAGACTTTCGCAGCGCCAGAGCCAGGTCACCGCGCACTTCGTTTTCGTTCTTGAGTAACGTTAGCTTTCGTTCTGTGGCTGTTTCTTTAATAGCGAGTACAGCTGGAGCCTCGACCCCCATTTGGAGCGGTAGGGTCCAACCGGCAACATCGTAAGGTCGTTCGGCTTCTCCGGTGCCCGTCAATCTGTTCGGGTAGATTTGCGGCTCAAACAAGGCCAGCACATTGTACTTCCTGCATTGAGGTAGTGCTGGCAATAATCTTCCGATAGGTTCCGAGTTTCTCAGATGCAGCGTTTGTCCTTTGAAGCAGCTGCGGGCCGTAGGTTAGGTGGAGTTCACTATCAAGCCGGTACACTTCCACGCCCTGGTTGATCAGACTGCCGATGAGCTTTGCGAGTGATTCGTCGCGCGATAGTCCGGCTGGAATTAGATAGGCGATGGGTTGGTCTTGTTTGGTTGGTTCATCGATGTTCTTACGACCGAGTTCATAGAAGTTGCGAAGGTAAGTCGTCCTGTACTTTGCCGCCATTGAAAGAATTCCACGAGCGGCGATCATTTCCATATCCAAAATATTTCGTGGTCGCCAGGTTCCCGCTTGCCACGGATCAGGAAAGTTGGTGAGCGCTTCAGTGGCGTTCCTCATGCCACGAGTGCTGGAACGCGCCAGTTGGTCGACAGTGATATTCGCAGGACTCATCAGTCGCGCACTCGCAGCCTCTGAGAGTATGCCGATCGAGTTATGAAAGTAGGGCGCTGTTCTAAAGCCACCATGCCACCAGGTGTCGTAAAGCGCATTTGTAAGTACGCCTTTGAAGCCGGCACTCTGGAGATCTGCCGCAACCTTGTGGCCCATCAGACCAACCTGGCGTAACAACAATGGATCGATGTTTGGATTTGGTGGATCGTAGAAGGGTGGAATAAAGAAGCGTGATCCGTTCGAGCCTTGTTGGTGTACATCGTAGACAATCTGCGGAAACCAATCGTGCCACAACAAGCGCGTGATCTGTTGAGTCTCTTTTAGATTGAGCATGAACCAATCGCGGTTGTCGTCGTGACCAGCGTAGTAGTGGTAGAGCTCGGGCGGTTCACGTCCTTCATACGAAGTACCGAGTGATTTTCGATACCAGTTGGCGACGATGTCGATGCCATCAGGATTTGGCGACGGAATCAAGAGGAGGATTGTGTTTTGAAGGATCTCTTTTGTTTCAGCGTCCTGGGCGGTAGCGAGCTCGAAGGCAAGCTGCATAGACATTTGTGAGGCTACGATTTCAGTCGAATGTATTGAACATGAAATAGCGACTACGGTCTTGCCTGTTGCTATCAAACGATTGCGTTGAATTTCGTTGCTGACTTTGCGAGGATCCGCGAGTTGCTGCTGAATGTCTTTGTATTTCTCAAGGGCCAGTATATTCTCTCGCGCGCTAATCAGGGCCACGATGAGAGGCCGCTTTAGCGTTGATTGCCCCAGTGTTTGTACGACCATACGATCGGAAGCCTTGTCGAGGCGACCGAAGTAATCTGTTATTTGTTTCCAGTCTGCAATTGTTCGATCGTCGCCAGGATTGAAACCAAGCACCGATTGCGGCGAAGGAATTCCTGATGTCTGCGCGGTCCGTTGGGGAGTTCGTTGTGCCAGCGAAGAGGAAGGGATGGCAACGATAAACAGGACGGCAAACAAACCGATTACTGCTAATCGATACTTAATCATTCAGGCAGATTCCTTTGCGAATAGTTTGAATGGAAGAGACAACAACGATCGAGAAAACTATGACCGAGGAGTCTAGCACAAGCAGGCCCCGCTTCATTCGTCGCTTGCACTATTGGTGGTCGTTGTTTGTCGCTGGAGCGCTGCTGGGAGTTTTGGGTCCACCGATAATCGCCTTCGCATGGTTAGTTCGAAAGCATGACCTTGTTTATCCCGTCGCAACCTTTGGCGCAAAAGCCTGGCTAAGTTTGAGTGGCGTGAAGGTATCGGTGAAGGGACTTGAGCTATTGGATACCAACCAGGCTTACGTCTTTGTTTCCAACCATCGTTCTTATCTCGATACTGCGACTTTGTTTATCTCTACTGGTCGCAGAATTGGCTTGCTCGCGAAGAAAGAGTTGTTGAAGGTTCCTGTACTTGGAGTTGGGATGGGCTTCGTCAACATAATGGCGATTGATCGACGTAACCGTGAAAGTGCAATTCGTACGGCGGAAGCCGCTGCCAGGCGAATTCAATCGGGAATCTCGTTCGGAGTTTTTGTTGAAGGGACTCGAGCGCAGCCAGGTGATCTCATGCCGTTCAAAAAAGGTGCATTCTATATGGCAAAGCAGGCCGGCGTGCCGGTTGTGCCGATAGCG
>QHXL01000463.1 GCA_003222935.1 Acidobacteriota bacterium | reverse complement strand
GTTGAAGACCATACCTTCGTCGTCTGCACCGAGTGAAGAAATGACCGGCAGGTAATTGTGGTCAAGTAAAACGGTCAACAGTCGCGCATTAATCTGCACGACATCGCCGACGTGTCCGAAATCAACCTGCGCTCGTACACCAGTCTCCCGGTTAAGTATTTCCCTGGGAGGACGTCGCTCAGCGTGCACTGTATTTCCATCAACTCCCGACAGGCCGACAGCTTCGATTCCACGCTGACGTAACGCCGCCAGGATGTCCGTGTTGATCTTGCCGGCGAAGATCATCTTCGCCATTTCTAAAGTTGCATCGTCCGTCACGCGCCGGCCTTCGATGATCGTTTGCTCTATCCCGAGACGCTTTGCCAGTTCGCTTAACTGTTTTCCACCGCCATGGACCACGCAGATTCGAATGCCAACCTGGTGCAACAAAGCTAACTCTTCGGCCAATGACGCCAGGTTATCGCGATTTTCAGTTACCTTGCCGGAGAGTTTTACGACAAACGTCTGACCCTGGAAGCGTTGGATGTACGGCAACGCTTCGCGAAGAAGATCGAGGCGGAGTTGATGGTCGACAGTCATCTTATCCTTTGAAAATCTCAGCCATGACCGCTTTCTGCACATGCAGTCTGTTTTCAGCTTCATCGATTACTGCAGAGGCAGGCGAATCGATCACTCCATCAGTCACAATCACATTTCTACGCACCGGCAAGCAGTGCATGAAGATAGCGTTATTGGTGAGCGCCATTTTGTCTTCATCGACTATCCACTTACTCCGGTACTGCCACCGGTGCACAATGTCCTGCTCACTTTTTCCGTAAAACTGTTTCGCACCCCAACTCTTCGCGTAGATGACATCAGCATCCGCAAAGCCCTCGTTGACGTCGTTGACTATTTCCAGGCTACCGCCGGCACCTAGTGCCAGTCCGCGAGCGTCTTCAATTAACTGCTCGTCGAGTTGATAACCATCAGGATGTGCAATCACTACGTCATGGCCCATCTGAGCAGCAGCAAGGGCAAAACTATTTGGCACGGCCATGGGCAGCGGCTTCGGATGCCATGCCCACGTCAATACAACTCGTTTGCGACCCTCCCCCAACTTCTCGCGAATCGTCATCATATCCGCCAGCGCCTGGCAAGGATGATGCATCGCCGATTCAAGATTGATAATCGGTACACTGGCATACTTCGCGAACGCATTGAGAACCGGATCGGTGCGCTCCTCTTTCCAGTCTTTCAACGCCGCGAATGTCCGGACCCCGATCGCTACGCAGTATCTTTCAAGCACGCGAACAAACTCCGCTATGTGCTCCGTCTTGTCGCCGTCCATCACGGCACCATCGCGATGTTCGAGCGTCCAGCTTGTTCCACCAGGCTCCAAGGAAACCGCATTGCCACCGAGTTCATAAATGCCAACCTGCATCGACGCTCGCGTTCGTAAACTCGGATTGAAGAAAACTAAGGCAACAGACTTCCGCGAGAGCGGCTGTGATTGATCACCACCCTGTTTGAAGCGTAGTGCCGACTCGATCAGTTTTTCGAGTTCTGTCCGGTCGGAGTCTCGTGTTGTTAGGAAGTTCTTCATTGAAATCGTTTAGTTGGTTTCGACTGCTGATCGCAGGGCGTCGACAAACAGATCAACTTCTTCAGTCTGCAAACAGAGTGGCGGCAACAAGCGCAACACATTTGCACTGCTCGATGTTCCGGTGATGATCAGCCGCTCGAGCAATGCCTTGTGGACCGGAGCTGCTTTATCTGCAAACTCGACACCAAGCAACAGTCCTTTGCCGTGCACGCCGACAACTTGCTCGATTTCCTTCAATCGTTCCCGCAAATGTGATTCAACACTTTTCACGTTCGCAAGCATTTGATCCATTTCTATCGCTTCGAGTGTGGCGGTGACTGCGGCCATGGCCAACATGCCGCCGCCAAAAGTTGTGCCTAGATCATTCTCCTTAATCTTAGAAGCAACCGCGTCAGTAACCAGACAAGCGCCAACAGGGACGCCACTGCCAAGAGCCTTGGCCAGGGTGACGATGTCAGGAACCACTCCGTCTCCCGATTCGCTTCCGGCGAAGAACCATTCACCCGTTCTGCCGACGCCTGTTTGGACTTCGTCGTAAATCAAGACGATGCCGAGTTGATCACACAGTTCGCGGAGGTCGCGATAAAAAGGCGGCTGGGCCATGCGAACGCCGGCCATGGACTGGATCGGCTCAAGCATGATCGCGGCCACAGTTTCATCGGCAACTGCTCGCACGGAATCGATATTTCCAAACTCGGCTTCGATGTGTCCCGGCACATTTGGTCTACCGATTTCTCGATACTTACCGAGGAACGTCGCGCTTATGGAGTCCGCTGTTCGACCGTGAAAGCCACCAGTAAAAGTAATGACGTTCTCACGGCCAGTGAACATGCGGGCCATGCGCATCGCATTTTCATTCGCTTCAGTACCTGAATTACAGAAGAAGGCCTTGGTGAGTGGCGCTGGCGCCATCGAGACAAGTCTCTCCGCCGCAGTGGCGCGTGTTTCCGAATAGACGAGATTTGAATAGAACAACAACTTGTCAGCCTGATCGCGCAGAGCTTTCACGACGTGTGGATGACAGTGGCCGGTGCCGCAAACGGCGTGTCCGCCGTAGAGGTCGAGGTATCGCTCGCCGTCGCTCGTATAGATCCAGACACCTTCACCACGTTCAGCGGCGATGTGCATTTTCTTGTACGTTGCCAGTTGGAACTGCTCCTCGCTAGCAGCGATCTCAGCGAATGTTGTGGTTGCTTCCCTTTGTGTCGTCATCCAGCTCTTGCTCCATCTACGATTGGTCGTTCAGGTACTGCGAGCGACGGGGTTAATCCGTCAGCGAAA
>QHXL01000102.1:1037-10657 GCA_003222935.1 Acidobacteriota bacterium | reverse complement strand
GTCCCCGCTGCCTGAAAGAAGATAGGTGCCACCCGGTTCAGTGTCGGCCGGATAGACCCCCAGCAACGTGTCGAAAGTACTTCCGTTAGTCTTCACCTCAACGAATCCGTTGTCGGGTGCGGTCCACTTGTACCAGACGCTCTTTCCGTATCCGCGACCCGCAATCGGCGGATCGCTAACCTGAACAGTCGCGCCGATGTTGGTGCCGCTAACACAGGCACTGTTTCCAGTAATTAATTGTGCGTTTGAGAAGTTGTCATTCGACGGTGGCGCCGCCGCCTGGACGGTAATTGAAGAACTAACCGAGTTGTTGGCTGTATTAGGATCGCTTTGTGTCGCTTGAACGCTCGCGTTCGCATCGGTGAAAGTTCCCACTCTAAAATAGAGAACATTCAGGTTGATTGTTGCCGTAGCTCCAGCGGCTAGTGACGCAATGCTGCACTGTACATCCCCGCCGCTCACACCATTACTTGGCCCACTGCAGCCGCTCGAGGCAGAAACAAACTTCGAACTCTCTGACAAGTTCAACGTGGCTTTGATGTTACTCGCCGCCGAAGTGCCGTTATTCGTAATGGTATAGGTGTAGCTAACGTTTTGATACTCAGTTACCGGATTAGGCGAGACGCTGGTTGTGATCCCGAGGTCTAACGAGCTCGACTGTGGCCCACACTTACCAGCACTACCCGAGTCGAATAACGATTGAATCTCTATAGACGAGAGCGAGCGGTTGTAGAGCGATAGCTCATCCATGTCACCAAAGAAAAAATCTGGTCCGCCATCCGGAGTAGCATTCAGACGTGAAGGTCGGCCGATATAGAGATCGTAACCCGTGAGCGGCGTAAAGGTTCCGATATTCTGGGTCCCGTGTTCAATCCCGTCGGCATAAATAGTGGCGACACCGGTGACTTTGTCGTAGGTCAAAGCAACGTGATGGTAGACGTTGGGGGTGAGTGCGGGATCTGAATTGCTGTTAAAGCCATGCTGATTACCGCCTGCGTCGGGCAAGCGCACACTCAACCCATTGTTAAAAGTGTAAAGCGCGACTCCAATGTTAAGACCGTCGCCCCATTCGGCGATTGCATGGAAGCCACTGATGCTCTCTGGTTTGATCCAACCTTCAATAGTTATTCCCGGGTTCGCCGTGGCGCCGATGTCCAAACTCGAAGAGGCGTTGGCCTTCGCGTAAGTGCTCGAACCATCAAACTGCAGAGCGTTACCGACCTTGCCGGCGACAACTGACGTGGTTCCAAATAGCGTTGCGTTGTTGGTTCCGATTACGTCGCTGGCGTCGTTATCAAAAGGATAAAGTGAAACCAACTGACTCGGTCGCGTGGTGCATGTCGGTGACGGGGTGGGAGCGGGAGCACATTTCCCAGCGGTACCAACAGCTACTATCGATTGAATCTCTTCACTCGACAGGCCGCGGTTGTAAACGGAGAGTTCGTCAATAGCGCCGGCGAAAAAGTCGGGCGCGCCATCAGGACTCAGGCCCGCTTGCTGAGGTCGACCGATATTGAAATTAGAAGCAGTTGATATGGTGAAATTCCCCCCGAAGTTTTGGGAGCCACTGTTCACACCATCAATGTAGATCACTGCAATGCCGCTTGCCTTGTCGTATGTTGCGGCGACGTGATGATAGACATTCGGCGTAAGCGGCAAGTTGGGATCGGAAAAGAAGAAGTGGTTGTTTCCGCCAGTATCCAGAAGATTGATGTTCAGGCGACCTTGCCAAACATAGAACGAAGCTCCGTTAATTCCGCTGCCCCAGTCAGTAATTGCATGAAAACCGCTATTGACGTCGTTGACCTTGATCCATGCTTCAATCGTGAGTCCGGATCCTTTGCCGACGTTTAGACTTGAGGATGCAAACGCTTTTGCGTAGGTACTTGTCCCGTCGAATTGCAAAGCGTTACCCACTTTTCCAGGCGCGAATGCCGTTGTGCCAAAGAGGGTCGCGTTATTGGCGCCTTTGATATCAGTGCCATCGCTTTGGAATGTGTACTGGGCGACAAGTCCGGAGGGCGCCGTAAGACACCCGCTCTGGGCTGAACTCTGTTCCGTCATTGAAAAACAGAGCAACGAAAAGCAGCCGATAGTTGTTAAGAAAATGAATAACCGTGCATTGAAGTGAATGGCGAGGAATCTGGGGCGTTGCATGTCCGTGTGTTCTCTCCTTGATCGTTAGTCTCGACTGGGTTCGAGATCAGTTCTTGCTTACGAATGAACTGTCCGATCAGTAAGCGTAATTACGGAGAGAATTCCGCCAGGCAGGGTAGAAGTTTTTTACAGATTACTGTGAAGAAAGATTCTTAGAGAAATATTTCAGGTTGGGAAGGTGGACCCTGTCCCCGCACTCTTCGTGATTGTTCGTGTGATTTCGTGGATCCTTCTTTTTGCGGCGGAGCAGAGTATCCACGAAGTCACACGAAAAAACACGAACGAGGGGCAGGCGCGTTTAGGAAAGGGTCCTCAACTATAGACAACTGTACTGAGGTCGAAGCAGCGGGGACAGGGTCCGCCTTCCCAACCTGAAAATTAGCTTCGAAGGTCACTGTCGATCCTGCAACGCGATTGCTGCGTCGCACACCGCGAGATTGCGACTTACTTGATCGATTCGACTGCTGTCGGCGCCGCTGGCTTTCCCAGACCCTCGCAACTCATCCCAGATATTCAAACTTTTCTGTTCCCAATCTCGTGCAACCTTCCAATTCTCGCTCGACGAGTGTGCCATTCGCATGCAGGCGTCGCCGACCTTTCCATAAATCTCAGCTAACTGCCCCTTCAACCTCACATTCGTTGGATCGGCGTGTGAGGCGGCTTCTACCAACTCAACGGCTTTGCGCAAGTCAACGAGAGCAAAATCGGTTCGGCCCAATTCAGTCAATAATCCACCACGCGAGGAATACATCTGCGCAAGATCCGTTCGTGTCTCCATCTTCTTCGGGTCGGCATCAAGCAGTGCCTGGCTAACCGCGAGGGCTTTCGAATAACTCTCTATCGCTGCATCTTTTCTACCGAGAGCCTCCAGTGCTTGACCACGCGTCAGGTGGGTCATGGCGAGTCCTCTTTGATGGCCCTTGTCTGATGGATCTGCTTTTGCCAGTTGATCGATTTGATTCAAGGCTCGATCCAGATAATCAATACCCTCGTGCGCATTACCACTTTTCGTCAACAACCTTCCCTGCCTGACGAGTGACACCCATCGATCTCTCAAGTAGCGAGCGTTCGTTTTGTCTGATGCAAGAACTGTTTCTTCCAAACTTTCTTCTTTGTGCGCGGCAGCAAGAGCCTCAGAATAATTGCCATCGAGTTCGAGCGCGTTGCAGACAAAAGAAAATGCGACAGCTAAGTCTCGACGTCGTTCAGGATTACCAGGTTCTTCCGCAACGATCTGCTCCTCAAATTCAACTGCTTTCATTGCGTAGGTAAGCGCAGCCTTAAGGTCGCCAGTTTGTTCCAGGCTAATGGTCAGGCCCATGTAGCTATCGACGAGCGCAGACCGGTATTCAATATTGTCCGGGAAGTCACGAAAGAGTGACTCTGAAATTGCGACTTCTTTGTTGGTGTAATCAAGTGCCGTTTGCGTATCACCGCGTTGCTTCGCGAGGTTAGCCGAACGTTCGTAACTCACTGCCAGTTGCTTTCGATACTGATCCGACTTCGGATGAGCCTTCACCAGCGACTCATTGAGACTCCGCGCTTTATCGTGGATAGCGAGCGCCTGGTCGACATCGAAAGTGATATCACCAAGTCGATCGTAAGCAATCGCCAACTCACTTTTGAGGGACTCGTCGTCGTTTGCTTCCTGCGACAAATCGTCGAGATATTCAAGCGCCCTTTTAACGAGTAACTGTCGGGCTTGTAGAGTGCCCGGTACATCCTTGATCGAATCGTGAAACTCAAACATGAATGAGTTTGCCAGACGGCGCACGTCATTGAAGCGTCGTTCAGCCCTCGCCTTCTCCAGTCGCGCGCGACGCGCTTCCCAACCCGTAGCGGCGATACCAGCGAGCAGCAGAATCAGAGTCAGGCCGGCCGCCGTTACACCAAACTTGTGCCTTTGAACAAACTTCGAGGTGCGATACGTAAAAGTATCCTTGCGGGCGATCACAGGTTGACCCGACAGATGGCGGCGGATGTCTTCCGACAATTCATTTACTGAGACGTAACGTCGCTCGGGTTCCTTCCGCATCGCTTTGAGAACGATGTTGTCGAGATCGGAGGAGGATAACTGCCGATTTCCGATCCCAACGTTTCGGGATTTCCGATTCGTCTCGTTTGTCGAGATTGCTCGACTTGGTCTTACAGGTTCACTGAGACAAATCGCGTCGGCTATGTCCTGGGATTTGCGACTCTTGAAATGGTAAGGAGACTGACCAGTCAAAAGCTCATACAAGACGACTCCGAGAGAATAGACATCAGTCGCCGTTGTAATCGGTTCGCCTTTAATCTGTTCAGGACTCGCATACTCGGGAGTCATCGCCCGGAAGACCGTTAAAGTGTTGTTTGAATCGCGCTTGTCTGTTGCCAACAGCTTCTCAATGCCAAAGTCGAGAAGCTTCGGGACACCATTCTTATTGACGAGAATGTTGCCGGGTTTTATATCGCGATGAACGACCAGGTTTTGGTGGGCCGACTGCACCGCATCACAGACGGTCCGAAAGAGTTCCAGGCGATCCTTCGTTGATAGAGTTTCTTCATCAGCGTACTGATCGATTGACTTGCCTTCAACAAACTCCATCACAAAGTAAGGAAGGCCATCATCGGTCGTCCCGCTATCTAATAGAGTGGCGATGTTTGGATGATTCAGATGCGCGAGGATTTGGCGCTCATTGTGGAACCGGCGAAGAACTTCGGAAGTGGTGAGCTGACTCTTGACGAGCTTGACCGCCACTTTGCGATCAAGCTGTGTGTCGTTGGCGAGGTAGACCTCACCCATTCCACCTTCGCCAATAGGTTCAATCAGGTGATAGCGACCAAACATTTGACCGGATCGGGAAAGGGTTGCGGTCGAAGCGACAACTCTTGCTTCGATGTTCAGTGCAGGCTCGCTTAAGAAGTCGTCTGCAATGGCCTGCTGGTCTGCGTCCAGCAGAGAATTTACCTGGGCCAGCAAGTCTGGTCTGCCCTGGCACTCGCGCTCCAGGAACTGGGAACGATTGTGAGATTCAAGATCGCAGGCGTAACCAAACAATTCCGCGACACGGTTCTCACTCATGAGTCATCTCTTTTAATAACCACGCTCGAGCGAATCGCCAGTCTCTTTCAACTGTACGCGCGGAAGTCTCAATGCCTGAGGCCTGCATGACCTTTGCTGTTTCTTCGGTATCCAACCCGGCAAAAAACTTAAGTTCGACGACTTGAGCTTGCCGGGGATAGGTTTTAGCCAAAATGCTCAGTGCTTCATCGAGCGCAACCAGGTCGACATCGTTTTTTGAAGCGATGCCAATCGCGCGACTCAATGGCACCCTGAATCCGTCAACGCCACCACGTTTGTCTGCACGACATTTACGTGCGTGATCCACCAGGACGTGCCGCATCATCGTGGCCGCGGTACCCACAAAGTGGGCCCGATTGCGCCAGTCGATGTGATCCATATCCAGGATCTGTAGATAAACCTCATGCACGAGCGCAGTCGCCTGCAAAGTGTGATCGGGTCTTTCGTTGCGCAGGTAATGTGCGGCGAGTCGTCGTAACTCCTCGTAAACGAAGGGAGTCACCTGTTCCATGGCGGCGCTGTCGCCTTCATTCCAGCGAGCGAGCAGTTCTGTGACGTTTGACGGAGCGTTCATTCAGTTGAGTTGAAGGGGAAAACCACCTTGTCGGAGAAACACAAAATAACAAAAAAATAGTTGAAATGCATGGCGGGATTGGCCACCCAATTCCGCTTTATCTGCTGAGAGAAGGATCTATGCAAATTTTCAGGTGGGGAAGGTGGACCCTGTCCCCGCCTGCCTTTGAAAACACTTTGACTGACTGCCTCTCATAAGAGCGGGGACAGGGTCCACCTTCCCAACCTGAAAATTTGCTGTGGAGAAGTCAGGCAACTGGTCGCTGGTATATCAGGGAGAAACAATATGGGTTTACTTGGAATAGGAATTCGCGAAGCGAGGGATCGCGCCCAGACTCGGGCTGCGAAAAAAAAGTTGGAGGCGAAGCTCGGCAGAAAGGTCACAGAACGTGCACTCTATTCGCTGAGTGCGAACCTTGAAGCGACGGAGGTTTCCACTCCGGACCCGCAGGCGCCGCCGTCACGACATATCAGCCGAAGAAAGATGTTGATTGTCTTCAGTAGCGTCCTACTAATTGTTCTTCTTGGTGTTCCATTTGTTTGGGTGATGTCGATGTCCGAGAGCGAGTGGAACCACCTCAACCCGTTTACGCCTAAACCTCCCGCCGGTTCCTTTCCCCAGCAACTTGGAACGTTCAGAAGATCTGGAGAGCCTGAATACCATAAACGATATAGCGCGTCTTCAGGACCGCACTTCACTGCCACTTACTATGGTCCACGAACGCCCTGGGTCGAATACACGATCTGGGATTTCCCAAATCCGGCCTCGGCTCGCGATGAGTTTCTGGCGAAAAGAAAGTCACCTGAAGGCCGCAATCGGCGAATGTTTCAAATGGGCGAGGACCGCTACGCTTTCGCGACATTAGGTGAAGGAAACACGACCATATATCTCCTCGAGAACAATCATATTCACTGCTCTCACGGGTTGGATCGTAAGGCTGTAATTGCCTTCGACGCTGAGCTTTGTCATCAAACTCCCTTCACAATTGGAGAGCTCAGCGAGACCGGCAACTTACCGGTTATACCAGTCCTCACGCTTTTAAATGACTACGCAAAAGATTCGAAGGCGGCTGATCTAAAGTACAAATTAAAAACAGTTGTAATCACCGGGGAGGTCACGGTCGCCGAGAAGAATAAGAAAGGAAAACCGGTAATCGCTTTTATGAGGCCGAGCGCAAAGTCGGCAAACGATGGGATGGCTATATGCGACTTTGCCGAGGCAAATGAGGCTGACGCGCTGGCAATCAAAAAAGGAGAGACTGTCAGAATCAGCGCCCGCGTCTTTGGTAACTTGCTTGGAAATGTAATGCTGCAGAACTGCCAGAAGCAGTAATGTGAAACCTCTACCTCACTAGATCAATGCAGTTGGGAAGGGAGCAAGCGGTCCTACACGCATCTTTCCAAAGCGAAACGTAGCACGCCCCCGCTGCTGCTCGAACCACTCTCAAGTTGGAACCCAAGTGGAGCACTAAGGTTCACTAGTATATTTGCCTTCTCGATCTCCCAGATGACGACTGCCACCGCTCGCCGCGCTTTCCCAAGTGTCCGTGAGCGCAGTCCAATCCACTCAACCCCCTACCGTCTGCCCGGCGTTCACGATCCACGGCGTACCGAACTGATCGATGACCATTCCAAAACCTTTCGCCCAGAACGTCTCTTGAAATGGCATTTGGACCACTCCGTTCTGCGCCAGTGCGTCGAACACGCGTTGCCCCTCCGCGGCATCATCAAAGTGCAACGCCACGCAGAATCCGGCTGGCCTCGTGAATTGCCCCGGAGGCGCATCGGCTCCTTGAAGCACCTGGTCACCTATTTGCAGCGTCACATGCATGATGCGGTTATGTGCTTCAGGCGGCATGCTCGCTGCCATCGGCGACTCCCCAATCGTCTGCATGAAAGAGATCTGTCCATTAAGTGTTTGTTGGTAGAAATCGAACGCCTCACGGCACTGGCCATCGAAGGCAAGGTATGGATTGAGTTTCATTAATCACCTCCCACTCGTCTCGTTACGAAGATCAGACTTCACGCACTGACTGCTAACACTCGCTTGAGCGGCCCACCCACGCTACTGCGAAAAGAGGCAACTGACCGTCCGCTCCTGGCGCAAGCGGCCGTCGGTGACCGATTAAGCCTCATGTCCTTGATCGATTGCCTGGTTGCCACGCCTTTGGCCCGGCTTCAATCGATGGCGGATTAGTGAAAATGTTGTCCGTGTAAGCGGGGTTGATCTGGAAATTGATTTTGCCTCTCTTCTGCACGCTCGGCATCTGAATCCCATTGATGGTGACATAATCAGAGAAGTCAAAGGTCTCCCATACACGGCCGCTTTCAAAGAATGTGACGACACGCTTCGGCAGGTGGGTCTTGCGATCGAGGTAGTAATCGACTCTTCTGCCTGCCACTTGTGTTTGCACAACGTCTACGCTCTTTAACGCTATCGAGTCCCTTCTCAAACTCATCGGAGCGGGCGTAACCCACCTGGTCTCGAGGAGATAAAGATACTGCACGCGCGCCACCCCTTCGCCCTGACTAAAAAATGAAGTTCCATCTTTAGGCTTTGTACACTTTGGTGAAGCGGCCCCGGCATACATCGAGCAACTGATGTTTCGTTCGAGATTGAACATGCTGACCGTAAGGTTAAATGGCGGTGGCAGACCGTCATCCCACGACCATGATTTATCCGGGAAAACGTAAAGGCGCTCGACGTCTCCCCGATGAACTACAATTCCTAAGAAATTTCGCACCGTTTCTCGATAGGAAAGTAACAGGCTATCGATTTGGTGCAGACGCTCACGGCCGCCTTTGGCAACAACGGCCTGTTCCCACACTGCTTCTGCTTTTTGCCGGGATTCGTCTTGCGATTTCGCTTGTTCAGCGGCAACGGTAACCTGAACGCAAAGGACTGCGGGAAAGCAAAAAAGGCAGAAGGTACTAAGTAAACTCTGCTTCACCTTCATAAAACCTGAACACCAACTCCTCGCACCAGCAACACTAATGCCAATCTTAGCTTTGAGAGAACAACAAGCTTCGCTCAGTCTCGTGTCAGAACATTCCGCTGCTTGCGGAATAAATGCAGCAAAAATATTCCGGGTGATCCATTTGGTTGCCGCCTAAGGTTTTTGCTCTGAGCGGTTCGCGCATGCAACCGCGAAAAGCGTTCAAGTCGCCGCTGTTAGGCGCAGTTAGATCATGACCCTGTGGGGCCTGCCGTCACATCGAAAGGCTGTAACTCATACTTGAACGTGATCCGCTGTGCCACGGGGCGTCCGTTTAACTCCGCCGGAATAAACTTCACCTTTTCGGTCATCTCAATTACTAACGCCAGAAGTTCGGGTTTCTTTATTGGTGGGATTTTAAGGTCGGCCACTTCTCCCGTCGCTGTGAGGATAACTTGCACTTGAATTTCGAATACCGGGTGACCTAAGTCTTCCGCCGCGAAGCTCATGTAGATACCCAGCGGCGGCTGCCACACGACTAAAGCTTGACGAGTGACTTCTTTTGCATCATAAGCATCGCCCCTGAAAGGTACCGGACCACGCGGTCTCTGCTCAGATGCTAAACTGTCTGCCTCTTTACTCCCTCCAACTGCTGCGTCACCAAGCTTCAACGAGGAGAAGAAGTCATTCATCTCCGGAGTGTCCCCATCACGACTCGTCGCGCTGATGACGTACAGCTGATGCTTTGTGGCGAAGCACTGCTCTTTGCTGTAGTACTGCTCCCCGTTGAACCTGCTCTTTCTGCGCACCTCTTGCTGCGTGACCACCATGCCGCTAATGCTCAACTCGTGTCTGTTGACCAACCCCATCAAAGACTTGTCCGCGGCGCGGGC
>QHXL01000102.1:511-961 GCA_003222935.1 Acidobacteriota bacterium | reverse complement strand
GGCAACGCGTTCCTCAGTAATACTTTCAAGATCTTCGTATGTGATCTTGTGTTTGAAGCGATCGACAGTAGGTTTAACCGGAAAGACGATAGAAAGCTCATCCCCCTTAGTTGTCACACGAACCGTGGAATGTGCAGCTTTGTCGTCGGGCTTCGACCGTGGAGGACTATTGGTGGCGAAGCTCCAGGAAGCAAAAAAGGCAACGAGGACTGAGACGGAAATAGCGTTGATTAGCATCTGGTGTAGCCTCTTTCCCCTGGACTATACCTTAGTGAAGTAGTGCCGAACGGTCATTATCGAAAACAGTAATGTCGTTCCGAGTAACCCGAGAGCCATTTCTTGCGCATGATACATCCACTTCCTGACCAGGTGTTATTATCCGCAAGCCCCAACAACCTCACGAAAGAGATAGTCCTCAGCAATGTCGTCACGGGAACTTCTGGACCACGT
>QHXL01000102.1:0-359 GCA_003222935.1 Acidobacteriota bacterium | reverse complement strand
CAGTCACGATAAAGACTGCGTTTTTAATGTCCGACGAACTTCAGTTTGTCGTCTCGGGCTAAGAAGACACCTGGTGGCTTATAGAGAAGATCACGACAAGACAGAAGCATATCGGACATTTCATATCGGACATTGAACACTTGATTGGTAAAAGCGTATTGAATCTTCATGAGTGATTCTCAAGACGAGAACAAAAAACGGCGCGACGAGTCTGTTCGAGATAAGCGGCAGGAGGCTTTACCTGAGCGTTTACTCCGCCGCGTCCTCGAAGGCATGGGCGATGTTGTCGACCGCAAATTCGGTCGTACAGTCGATCCGAGAAGCGGGCTGACAACTTCCAAACTTATCGAGCGCATGAA
>QHXL01000462.1 GCA_003222935.1 Acidobacteriota bacterium | reverse complement strand
GTTGTCATTAATGGAGATCCCTCCTTTGATAATAGAGCCGTTGGCTTCGGCGTAGGCGGTAACTGGACAGCTAATATCCACGTCGATCTTTCGAGCAGAGACACCACGGTAATATTCAATGGCGATGGAGCCCAAACAATCGGCGGCCTATCAACTACAACCTTTGCTAATTTCATCGTAAACAAACCATCAGGCACGACGTTGACTCTGGCCCACGAGCAGGAAATTAACAACGGCAACTTAACCGTTACTTCAGGAACGCTTGATCTTTCGTCGTTCACGATGCATCGAGTGAGCAATGGTGGCGTCCTGACGGTTGCCGACGAGGCATTCCTGAAGATCGGCGGAACAAACACTTTTCCGGTTAGGTATTTAAACCATCTTCTCCGTGCGACCAGCACCGTTGAGTACTACGGGACCACGCAAGTAGTGACAAGCGAGTTGTATGGACATCTCATCTTGAGCGGCAGCGGTAACAAGACGATGCAAACCGCCCTGCCCCTGATTACTCACGGCAACTTCGCCATGTCCGGCACTGCATCATTTACCCTGGCCGGTTTAATGAGGGTCGACGGAAACTTCACGCTCAACGCAAACACTACTTTCGGCGCCGGCGTTTTCAGTCAAAGTTTTAGAGGTAACTTCAGCAATAGCGGTACCTTTAATGCCGGCGCCAGCACTTCTACCTTCGACGGCACGAGCGCTCAGACAATTGGCGGGTCGAATTCGACGGCCTTTAACGCGCTTACGATTCTTAACTCGAGCGGCGTTGTCCTCAATGGCGTTGATACGACGGTCAATAGCACTCTTAGGTTTACATCAGGCACGATCACTACTGGAACAAACAAGGTAATCATTCCGCTTGGCGGAAACGTTGTGCGAAGCAGCGGTCACGTCGTCGGTAATCTTCAGAAATATTTTTATTCGGGCGCACCGAGTGCAACTTTCGAAGTCGGCAGTGCCACGGCCTTCACGCCGGTCAGTGTTTTATTTGCTGCCTTATCAGTCCCGGGGAATTTAATCGCGAGCACAACGACGGGCGATCATCCCAACATCGGTTCCTCAAAAATAAATCCTGCCAAAACTGCGAACCGACATTGGACTTTAACGAACAGCGGTATAGTCTTCGCAAACTACAACGCCACCTTCAACTTCGTTTCCGCAGACCTGGACGCGGGAGCAAATACCGCCAATTTCATAGTCGGGCGCTTCAGCTCAGGTTGGACCTATCCTCCGGTCAGCACCAAATCCCCAACCAGTACCCAGGCCACTGGTATCACCGGCTTCGGCAACTTTCAATTGGGCGAAAGTGCTGGTTCACCAAGTGTTGGATTGGTGAAGAGCGTCAGCCCCACCGGAATTCAGCCACCCGGAACCGACCTGGCTTACTCGGTGGTGTTCACGAATTCCGGAAGCGGAATCGCCGCCAGTGTGGAAATATCTGATCCCATCCCGCCGAACACCGATTACAAAGTTGGTTCCGAAACTCACAACGTTGGAACCTCCGGGCTCGCAGTCGCTGTGACTTACTCAAACGATGGCGGCGTGAGTTACACCTATGCGCCAGTCAGTAGTGGTGGAGGCGCACCAGCAGGTTACGATCGAAATGTGACCAACATAAGGTGGACGTTCACCGGCAGTCTCACTCAAATTTCTCCCAACAATTCTGGCACCGTTAGTTTCACAGCCCGCATTCGCTGAAGATTCCTGCTGGGACCGCAGGCGTCCCCGCCTGCCTGTCTAAACAACAAGCCGTCTCGTGACTGAGGTGGCAGCGGGAACACCTGCGCTCCCCGTCTAACTGAGTACACGCTGAGCCTGCCTGTCTTATGGACCACATCTCCCTGGCGGCTTCCAGTCGGATGGAATACCCCTGTCCTGAGTCGAATCATGGATGACGAGGGCAAACGCTTTGCGGAGCGTCGTGCCGGTTACATTTAGTTCCATTGGAACGTTCGGTGGAACCGTCATGGTTTTTCCCGCACCAGCCTTATCAGCGCCCGCAGGAGTTTCTAAGCACTGCTCTCCGGCGAGCACATACCAGCCCTCGGGGCCCGGGTGAGTGTGTACTCTCGAACTGTCGCCCGGCCGCATGACCGCGTACGAGAGAACGGCACTATAACTTTTCGCTACTGGAAGCTGCAGTGGTCCAACGACGGCGACAGCTTCACCTCCACGCGAAGCGGTGTCGCGCGCCCCAAATTCAGATAGCCACACGCGGCCGTCTTCCTCCACAACGATGCCGGTCGAACTCCTGGCCGCGTCGGCGGCCTTTCTGCTTCCAAACGTGTAGAGATGCCAGTAGACGTCCGACTGACGGAACTTGAGATCCTTGACCGTGCCGATGTTGAAACAGCCAAACTCGGGTCGCTTCTCGCCCGGCGGCACGTCCACGCAAGCCACTCCGGTCAGGTGCTCGTGTCCGGTCGAGCGGGCCGGCGGAGCCTGCCGTTGACCCTTCGTCCCGGTTGGGAGAAGTGACAGCGACAATACGAGCACGACGAG
>QHXL01000461.1:7584-7781 GCA_003222935.1 Acidobacteriota bacterium | reverse complement strand
CCGTAATTTTCTTTCGGCCTTCAGACCGTGAATGTTCAAACGCAAACTTCGCGATACGAGTCGATGCCTTCTCAGTGATGATCTTTAAACTTTCCACTACGCCGGGCACAACCACATGCTCCAGGCCTGCGTACAAGCTTTCCGTGTTCTCACGAACAACCACCAGGTCAAGCTCTGGATAACGACACGGCACGTTT
>QHXL01000461.1:460-7552 GCA_003222935.1 Acidobacteriota bacterium | reverse complement strand
CGAGCGTCTTACGCAACCCAACGTTGACCGACGTGAAGCCTTTGCCGATTGGAGTAGTAATAGGTCCTTTAAGTGCGACCTTGTTACGCAGGATCGAGTCGAGTAAGTCCTTTGGCAAAGTCTCGCCGAATTTCTCGAGTGCCTGGGCTCCCGCGTAATGAGTTTCCCATTGAACTTCAACGCCCGCAGCTTCGATGATTCTGACTACGTTTGAGGCGACTTCCGGGCCGATGCCATCGCCGGGAATGAGAGTGATCGTGTGAGTCATAGTGGTTGCTGTTTCAAATGTTGGTTTTGGATTCGAGTTGGCAAGGATAATCGTTTGGTCTGTGCGTGACAAATTGCTTATCGTAGTGTGGTTACGAATTTGGACGAATGGTCAACCACAGAGCTGGCGCAGCAAAGCCGCAAACCAAAATGATCAGTGACGGCTTCGCCGCCCGATGTGAGGCGATGGCTCTGCCTCGCCGTAAGGTGCGACGTTAATTTGGGCTGTGCCCTGGTCCGAGCTTGGCTCCTCTGACTGCGCTTTAGAACGGCGCGAATTGGGCCGAGCCCGAACGAAGGGCACAGCCCGAATCCAACGCACCTGTTACGGCGAGGCAGAGCCGTCGCCTCACATCCGGCGGCGAAGCCGAGGCAGAAAGTTCTCAAAACAGAAAGAAGTTAAGTACTTGTTACGCTGAGGATGCACAACGAATAGAAATGCTTAACGATAAGTCTAATTACGAGATAGTCATCATCGGTGGAGGTGTTATCGGGTTGACCGTCGCCCGTTCACTCGCACTTCGTGGAGTACGCGACGTCTGCTTGATTGAACGCGGACAGCTTGGAACTGAAGCTTCATTCGCTGCGGGTGGAATGCTGGCGCCTCAAGCGGAAGCTGATTCGCCTGACGACTTTTTTCAGCTTCTTTGCCAGAGCCGCGATCTCTACCCGGCTTTTACTGAAGCGTTAAAGGAAGAGACCGGCATCGATGTCGAACTCGACAGGACCGGAACGCTTTACCTGGCATTCACTCAACACGACAGGAATGAGATTGATAGCCGCTTCGAATGGCAGACTGAGGCGGGCTTACCAGTCGAAAGATTGACGCCGGAAGAGGCGCGTCTATTCGAACCTTGTGTCTCCACAAACATTACTGGTGCGCTACGTTTTCCGTTAGACATTCAAGTTGAGAACAGGCGTCTGCTGACCGCTCTAACGAACAGTATTGACCAACTCGGAGTTGACGTCCTCACTAACGTCAACATCGATTCGCTCGAAATTAAGAACCAGCGTGTGACCGGTGTTGTCACCGCGCCAGGTGTCATTAACTGTTCTACAGTGGTTCTCGCTGCCGGCGCCTGGTCTGGTTTCATCAATCCCGCGATAAGAGTTGAACCGGTGCGAGGCCAAATGGTCTGTCTGACCGCTCACCCTAAACTGACTCGCCACGTGATTTACAGTCCTCGCGGATACCTGGTTCCGCGACAAGATGGTCGCTTGTTGGCAGGTTCGACCAGTGAAAATGCAGGCTTCGCGAAGGATGTGACCGTCGGAGGCATGAACACAATTCTGAGAAATGCCACCGAGATTTCTTCTGCTGTAGCGTCTATGCCAGTGTTCGATTCATGGGCAGGATTGCGACCGCGGGTCGCCGACGGTTTGCCTGTATTGGGGCCTTGTGGTGAAATTGCCGGGTTGGTTTATGCAACCGGGCACTATCGAAACGGAATCCTACTTGCGCCAATAACCGGAGAGTTGATCGCAAAGACTGTAGTTGACTCGGTTGTTCCGGAAGTGCTCACTCCTTTTAGTCCTGATCGATTCGTCGCCCTGGAATCTGTTTCCAAATGAAGAAATTCCTGCCACGCCTATTAGTCGTCATATTCAGCACGAGCATTCTTGTGTTTGGTCAGTCGGACCCCGTCAAGCCTGATGCCAAGCCAGACGTCACGACTGATGTGAAGAATGATGTGAAGACTAACGCGAAGCCTGATGTTAAGGCGGACTCGAAGCCTGACGAGCGCACGGCCCAAGCCATTTTTGAGGAAGCGAACGGCTATCTCGGCAAGCGATACCAGGAATTCAACAAGCAGAACCTTGCATATGATCCCAAGGTCGAAGCACAGGTCAAAAAAGAACAACATGACCTGGCTCTTAAGAATGCTGCGATTCTCGAGAGTCGTGGCCTGAAGGGCGATGATCCCTATTACCAGGGACTCCTTTATCACATCGCGGGGAACGGCGACGCAGCCCTCGCGGTAATGCAACGCTTCATCGCGGATCACCCTGACGGTGAAAAGGCGCAATCGGCGCGAAATGTTGTTGTCCTGTATTCAGTTCGGAAAGAAAAGGTTGGTGATGCTGTTGCGGCGGTCGAAGCTTATGCCCAGCACCAGCCGCAAAATTCGGAAGATCGTTACAGGATGGAATTCGTTATTGCCGACGCGTTTCTGCGCGCGAGGGACTTCAAGCAAACGGCGATTCATGCGGAGCAAATGTTGGTCGAGGCCAAGACCTTTGCGACGAAACATAAGTCGGAGGTTTCCAAGCGCGACGACATGTTAATGAAGTCGAGCCTGGTTCTAGCCGACGCTTACGCAAGCTCAGACCGCAAAGAACTGGCTATCCGGGTGTTGGAAGATTTGCGACGAATGTCGATGTCTCTGCCTTCGGGGAATATTTACAAAGTTGCAACCTTACGTCTGGCCAGTATGTCGCCGACGACCAGTCTGCAAAAGCTTTCGGACGAGATGGCCAGTGCTCCGTTTGAGGCGCCTCCGGAGTTGGCGGTTAGTCAGTGGATCGATCAATCACCTGTGAAGATCTCTGACCTGAAGGGCCAGGTGGTCCTATTGGATTTCTGGGCGCCATGGTGTGGTCCGTGCAGGTTTACATTTCCCCGGTTGTCGCAGTGGCACCAGGCTTACAAGGACAAGGGATTAGTGATCCTGGGTGTCACCAAGCTCGTTTACCTCCGCGATTTTAAGAAACGGAACCGGCTACCTTACGGATTTCTGGTAGCGGATTCCGACAAGAACAACTTCAATTATGGAGTGTTTTCGATTCCCATGTCGTTTTTGATTGACCGGCGCGGAGTAGTGCGATTCATTTCCGCCGGCGCCAATCCGGATGAGATTACGTTGCTGGGGAAGATGATTAAGAAACTTGTCGACGAGCCCGCTGAAGCCAGGACTGAGACCGGCCAGAATCGATAGAAAGTAAGAATTCAAAATGGATTTAGATCTTGTTCGTGTACTGATTGCTTTTGTTGCGGGTATCGCCTCGTTCCTCTCTCCGTGTGTCTTGCCGTTGGTGCCTGGTTACATTTCGCTGATCTCAGGTGTGAGCGTCGATGGTCTAAAGGAAGGGACCAGTAGTCGACGCGCGGTCATCATCAACTCGTTGGCCTTCAATGCCGGTCTCTCGTCCATCTTTCTAATTCTCGGTACGACGGCTGGTTTGGTAGGCGCAGCGATTACGAGTAATCCATGGGTGCGCATTATTGGCGGCTTCGTCATCATCCTCTTTGGGCTACAGCTCATCGGTCTGCTTAAGATTTCAACACTCTACAAAGACACCCGGTTCTTTTCGTCTGACAAACCGCGTGGCGTCCTGGGTTCCGCGATGCTGGGAATGGCCTTCGCTGCCGGGTGGACTCCATGTATTGGGCCAATCCTTGGCGGTATCATTGGCCTGGCGGCGACGAGTGGTGGTTGGCGTAGTGGTTTGTTGCTCTCGGCGTTTTATTCAGCGGGGTTGGCCGTTCCATTTCTGCTGACTGGTTTAGGTATTAATCGATTCCTCGGTTTCTACGGAAAGTTTCGACGTCACCTGCACAAGGTTGAAGTTGTTTCGGGCATTGTCCTCATCCTCGTTGGATTATTAGTAATGAGTGGTAAATCGACTGTCCTCGCGAGCTCCACAGTCACTCGATACGTACCGAATGCGGAAGAGTTGGTAGTGAAGTTGCAAAATTGGTGGTACGGCAAGCAGCCAACCGTCGCAACAGGAAACCCGGCAACTGCGACTAACTTCGAAGCGCTCCCGGACGTTGAGTTCCAAACGCTCGAAGGCAAATCGTTCCGATTAAAAGAGCTTCAAGGTCAGGTTGTTTTGCTAAACTTCTGGGCGACTTACTGCGTCCCCTGTCGCGAGGAGATTCCCGCACTCAACTCGTTGCAAGGCGAACTTCAACAACGGGGGCTGAAAATTATCGGCGCATCGCTCGATGACGATGCTGATGGAGTTAACGCTTATCAAAAGGAAGTAGCGAAGTTCGAATATCAGATTCTACTCGGCGGCTCTGATGCAAAGGTTAAGTTTCAACAATCAGTACTGCCGACAACCTACTTAATAGATCGCCAGGGTCGAATCCGTCAGAAAATTATCGGCGCTCGCGATCGCGCCGGATGGGAAGCAGCAGTCAAGCCGTTACTTGATGAAACGCCGGCTACAGCCCGTTCGAATTGAATCGCTGGAGTTAAGACGATGAAAAAACTTTTACTTCTTGCCTTCACTTTGCTGATCCTGCCTCTCGCAGTGAATGCCCAGGATGGTCATGAGTACTCAGCACTGGTCGAGAAAACGGTCAACTACAAAACCTGGAAGTTGACGGATTTGAAAACCGGCGAGCCGGATGATCTGCGTTCCCTGGTCGCGGGTAAGAAGCTGGTGATGATTGTCTACTTTGCACCGTGGTGTCGGAACTGGCGCTTTGAGGCGCCGATTGCCGCCAAGCTGTACGAGAAGTACAAGAGCCAGGGATTTCAGGTCATTGGCATTAGTGAGTATGGAACACGCGACGAAGTGAAGGCCTATTTTGGAGAGGCTGGTCCACCATATCCTGTCGTTACTGAATCGGAGTCGCGCGACGACAAACAAAAGACCGCGCACTATGGCTATCGCCAACTCACCGGTGATGCGCGCAACTGGGGTTCACCCTGGAACATCTTCCTGGAGCCGTCGAAGTTAAACGCCACTGGTGATGTATTGATTGAAAAGGCGTGGGTCGTGAATGGTGAATTGATCGAAGAGGACGTCGACAAGTACATCGCCGGGAAACTCACTCCAGCTACTACAGCAGGCGTGATCGAGCCATGTAAGGCCCCCTGAGTATTTTCCAGATCTCATTTGAGAGTTTTCAGTTATCAATTGGTAGTAGCTTTGGATCTGCAATCCAACTGACAACTGAAAAATGTCAAATGAGATCTGGAAAATGATCCCCTTCCTTTTGCTAGAACCACAATCGGTTGCTAAACTGTCGCGCTCTTTTGGTAACCGATATGAAACTTCGCCTCCTTTATCATGGTCACTGCTTCGACGGCGTGGCCTCCGCTGCAACTTTTACTCGCTTTTACAAAGAACGTATTCATCCTGACGCTGAAGTTAATTACGCTGGGTTGCTGCACCGTCCAGGCAATCTCTTCGATCTCAATCTGTTTGATTCCGATGAAAACGCGATTGTCGATTTTAAGTATGCCGCTTCCGACAAACTGACCTGGTGGTTTGATCATCACGAGTCGGCCTTCCTGACACCTGAGGACGAAGCACATTTTCGAGCTGATACGTCAGGAAAGAAATTCCTGGATGCCACTCGAAAGTCCTGCACTGAATTCATCGCCGATGTCGCAAGCTCACGTTTTGGTTTCGATGTAACGCCGATTGAATCGCTCGTACATTGGGCCCACATCATTGATGGCGCTCTGTACAGTTCGCCGGCCCAGTGCGTCGAACTGAAGGAGCCCGCGTTGCAATTGATGCAGGTGATTGAGTCGACTCCCGACAACACGTTATTCGTGAGTTGACCGTAAAGTCGCTCGAGGAAGTCGCAACTGGCGACGAGGTCCAGCGTCGTTTTGAGCCGATCTTGCAGCAACACCTGGAAACGCTCGAAACGATCAGACGTAAAGCCTCTTATGCAAATCGCGTCGTGCAGTTTGATCTGATCGACGAGGGTTACGAAGGCTTTAACAAGTTCATTCCGTATTACCTCCATCCCGAGACCACCTACTCGGTTGCCCTCACGCGGGGAACACAACGCACAAAGATCTCGGTCGGCTCGAATCCCTGGGCGCCGGTACCGCGTACGCACAATATCGCGAAAATCTGCGAGCGTTATGGGGGAGGGGGACATGCTGTTGTTGGCGCTGTCTCATTCAAGCCTGAGGAGGTTTCAGAAGCAAGAGCGGCTGTGAAAGAGATCGTCGCAGAACTGTCAGAGTAATAGACGTCAGTCCAGATCCAAGCACTTCAAAACACAGCGTCGCCACAAGTGACCCAATAGAAAAGTACAAATTGGGAAGGGGGCAAGCGGCGCTATCAGGACTTACGATAAGAGGACCTGAGCGGCGCGCCCCCGCTGACTTCATTTGAAGCGCCTGAAGAGTTACCCTGGAATCCCAGCAAACAAATTCTCCCAAAGGAGCTTCCTCACATGGCTCGCAAATGGACAAACCTCAACCTTCCTGGCGCACTTCATTTAGTTACCGGCAACTGCATCAATCGACTCCCGGTATTTACCGAACCTGCTTGTTGCCAGGCTTTCCTGGAACAACTGAAAACGCTCAACGAAAAATGGCCCGCCAAACTTGTCGTCTACGTCCTCATGCCTGATCACTTCCACTTCATTTCAAATCCGCAGGATGGAAAGATCATAGAGTTCTGTCGTGATCTGAAAAGTGAAGCGGCCAAAGCGATTGTTCAGGCCACTCAACGCTTCAAGTTCCCGGTCACAAGTGAAGGACATCAGGTCTGGCGGTTTCAAAGCTATACCATTGTGGAGTGGGTGGATGATCAATCAGAAGATTGATTACACGCATGCGAATCCCGTAAAGGCCAAGTTAGTAAAGTCAGCGAAGGATTTTTACTGGTCCAGCTTTCGTTCGTTCTATTGCCAGGGAGATGAGCCCTTGGCCGTTAATCATGACTGGTGGTGGCCTGATGATGCCGAGAAATTGTCGAAGGCCATGAAAGAAATGGGCTGGCACTCATACTGGAATCGGGATGAGAAGAAGTGAGCCGTGGTTTTGGGCTTAGCAGCATCAGGCAGCGGGGGCGCGCCCCGGGGCTACTAATCAGGGTCGTGGTAGCGCGCTTGCCCCCTTC
>QHXL01000461.1:0-408 GCA_003222935.1 Acidobacteriota bacterium | reverse complement strand
AGCCAAGACCAACTTCTTATCTCCCCATTAACTCTTCAATCTCCTCTGCGACTTTCGGAACCTTATTCGTCAGC
This sequence comes from Acidobacteriota bacterium, assembly GCA_003222935.1. GTDB lineage: Bacteria > Acidobacteriota > Blastocatellia > Pyrinomonadales > Pyrinomonadaceae > PSRF01. The sequence goes on along the minus strand of QHXL01000461.1, from coordinate 334 downwards.
ACACGAGGACCATTTTCAGTGCACAGGACATCATCCTCGATCCTGACTCCAATGCCGAGATACTGCGGGGCCACATCCTTACTGTCGGGCGAGATATAAATTCCTGGTTCGACTGTCATTACCACACCCGCTTCAAGTGCTCGTGACTCTCCCTCGAAGTAGTAACGACCCACATCGTGGACATCGATCCCGAGCATGTGACCCAGGCCATGCATGTAAAACTTCTCATACTCCTTCTCTTTGATCAGATCTTCAGTCTTGCCTTTTAGTAAGCCGAGTTCAGCCATGCCTTCAGTCAATACTTCGATCGAATGTTGCTTCAACTGATCGTGAG
>QHXL01000101.1 GCA_003222935.1 Acidobacteriota bacterium | reverse complement strand
GCCGCCGGGAAGCGTGTCGCAGAGGGTGTTCATCTCTACATTCAGTTTGGCTCGCAGAAAATCAAACAGTACGCACGCGAGCGTGGGTATATCGAACTCTTCGAACGCGCCGGCGCAGAGTTGATCGACCCTTCATGTGGCGCCTGCATCAATGCTGGTCCCGGTGCGTCTCCGTCGGCTGAAACGGTGACAGTAAGTGCACAAAACCGAAACTTCCCGGGTCGCAGCGGTCCCGGCAAACTCTATTTAGCCTCACCTTACGTCGTCGCCGCCTCGGCCATCGCCGGCAAAATCGTCGCGCCCTCGGAATTCCTCAAGAAGCCAGAAGCCGAACTCGCGACAGCGTAGTATTAGCCGCAGATTTACGCAGAGAAACGCAGATCTTCATTCATAGAAACAATTACTTTCCTGATCGGCGTAGATCTGCGTTCATCTGCGGCTAAAATTCCCTGAAACCTTTTCCCAACCTGAATCACTTACCTAGCGAGACGATGATGAAACGGCTGGCGCTCGACGAACTAAATTTGGAAGGTCAGCCTGGTGCCTTTGCCGGAACCCTCATGAACAGTTCACGAGACCTGGTAGCGCAGGTTTGCCAGGGAGACCAAGAGGCCTTTCGTCTGATCTTTGAGAGGTATTCGCGACCCGTTATCGGATTCATCTACGACATGGTGAGCGATCGCGAGTTGGCTGAGGAGCTAACTCAGGAAACATTTGTTCGCGCCTATCGCGGAATCCGCGGGATGAACCCCGAGACGAAGTTGTCGACCTGGTTGTTTGGCATCGCCAGAAATGTTGCGCGCGAGTCGTTGCGTGCGCGGGTGAGGGCAAGTCGCCATGTCGATCTAGAGGACAAGTCAGTGCTGGATTTGAGTGACAACGAACCCGTCCCGGTCGACCGCTTGTTGAGCAAGGAATTGAACGAACTCATTCGCCGCTCATTGGCCGCACTAGACGAAGACAAGCGGGTTGTTTTCACTTTGAAGGTTTTTCATCAATGCAGTTACGAAGAGATAGCGGATATCACCGGGTTCTCGTTGGCTAAGTTGAAAAGCGATTTGCACCGGGCTCGAGCTGAAATGCGACGGCGAATTAAGCCGTATGCAGGAGTTGGCTATGAAGTGTGAAGTTTGTTTGGAAAAGTTGGAAGAGTATCTCGACGGCGAGTTGAACGCTGACGAGGCGAGTCAAATTCAGGCTCACTTGATCACTTGTTCCGCTTGTTCAACTGAGAGTGCCTCGCTTGTTGCCGACCAGGAATTATTCGCTCGTTACGATCGTGAGTTAGAAGTCCCGCCGACGCTTTGGGGACAGATATCTGAACGTACATTGCCAGCTGTCGCGCCAACGAGTTTTAGTGAACGTCTTGCCGGACTATTTAGAGTTCCCAGCTTCGGATACTCGTTAGCGGCAGCAGCGGCATTGATCATTATTGCGATTGCGGTTGGCGCCATCTACTTACGCAGTCAGAAGCCTGAGCAAAGGATGACTGCTCGCGACAACATGGTCCTGCCGGAAGTGATACCAGAATCCCCTGGGGTGCCGCAGTCTAATAAACAGTCTATTAAAGAGACCAAACGCGAAGTAGTTGCTTCCAATCCGAGACCAAGATCAAAACGCGTCGTAAAAGTCGTCCACACTCCTATCGATCAATCGGATGTGTTGTCTACAGACTTTGGTTATCAAGACATAGATGATCGGGATACAGCAAAACATCTCGAGCAAACTCAGAATCTGCTGCGCTCCATCCGAAACGTTTCACTGGGTGACAACAATGACCAGGAGATCGACGTCACTTACGACAAGGCTCTATCTCGTCGTCTCTTGAACGAGAACATTGTGTTGCGACGAGATGCAGAGATGAAAGCGAAGTTCCCAGCCAAGTCTTTGCTGAGCGACCTGGAGCCATTTTTAATCGACATTGCGAATCTGCCGGATCACGCAAAACCTAATGAGGTGCGGATTATTAAGGAACGTGTGCAGAGGACAGAGATCGTTGCTGCGTTGATTGGTTACGAATAGTTTTTTCGACTGATTGAATGTGAGGAAAAGAAGACCATGAGAAAGAGAATCGATACTGCCCCAAACCTTTCGACCTGTGACCCACGTGACCAAAGCGTGATTCGTCAACGACTGTTCCCGGCGACTCTAGTTGTTTGCCTGATCGTTTTGTCAGGAGTCGTTCACATAACCGTCGGACAACAAAGCGCGGCGCAACAGCGCAGCAGCACACGCAACCAGCTTGTGCAACAAAGTAGCACTGATGCCGCTGACGTTATCTTCCGAAATGGAAGAGACCTCATTACTGAAGCTGAGTGGGTTAAGGCTCAGGAAAAGTTCAATCAGTTGGTCACGATTTATCCGAACGACAAAAAGGTCGATGAAGCCCTCTACTGGATGGCTTACGCGCTGAATAAGCAACAGAAGATCGCACAAACTCGCACAACCCTTGCACAGCTCCTCGAAAAATATCCGAACAGCCAATGGCGCGAAGATGCGCGTGTTTTGCTGGCGCAAACAATGGGTGGGGGCGCCCTGGCTCCCGTGGCTTTGGCTGACGTTTATACGTTGCCTCCAGGCGCAGTGGTGCGTTCCGTGGACGGTGGTGCTGTTTACGCACCTGCCTCGCCGAGTGTTCTAACGCCGGTCCCTGGAAACCCAGTGGTGTGGAATGTCGATTCGCCTCCCAATGTCTCAGATGATGATCCTTGCGAATTCAAAATCGTGGTCCTGCAAGCGCTGTTTCAAACCGATGTACAACGAGGAATTGTAGCCGCCACTGAATGGCTCAAGCCGGGTTCGACGTACACCGTGCGTTGCAAAGGTGCTGCGTTGTCGCTCCTCGGTCGGAACGGCGGTAAGGCAGTTACGCCCGTAATACTCGGCGTCGCTCGTAACGAGCAGGACTTGAAACTTCGAGCGCGTGCCATCTCCGCACTCGGCGCCACGAACGACGATAGTGTCGTCGACGCACTTCGCGACTTCGCGATGACTTCACAAGAGAACGACATCGTTGAAGCGTCACTCTATGCATTGAGTAAGCACACCAGCGAGCGAGCGGTCACGGTCCTCGGTGAGATTGCTGCGTCGAGCGCAAAGCCCTCGAGTGTGCGAAGGGTCGCGATTTCAAGTATTGCGTCGCGTCCTGGTGAGCCGGCTGTCGATGCCTTACTGCGAATTTACGAGGCAGATCAAACTCTCGAGATTCGTAAGGCGGTTATCTCGGGATTCGGCAATCGCAAGAGTGAGCGTGCCGGCGCGAAGTTGGTGGAGATTGTGCGCGGTTCGGATGTGATTGAGCTCCGTAAGGCGGCAGTTAATGCGCTCTCTCGACGTAGCGGAGAAAAAGTGATCGACACGCTGCTCAGCTTGTACGACACGGAAAAGAACGAAGAGATAAAAGATTCAATCATGAATGCGCTGGGTTCCGGCACAGTTATCTACAGTGGTTCAGGCCAGGCCGTGGGAGCGACCGTCGCATCGACTGTGGGAAGCACTAACCGCATGAGGGACCAGCGGGTGATACGCAAACTTATTGAGATTGCCCGCAACCCGCAAACTCCGATGGACCGTCGCAAACGCGCGATTGGTTGGCTAAGCCGGAGTGATGATCCGGAGGTCTTGCGCTTCCTGGAAGAGTTACTGAAATGATTTCCTGCTTTACCGCGAAGCGGTAACGTCCCAGAGCCCAGGGTTGACGCGCTTTGGCGGCTACCCTGGGAATGACAACAGAGGTCCGATGCTCATGCGAAGTGCACTCATCACAATAGCCTTATTGGCGACGGCCACTATTGCCGCGGGCCAGGCAAAGCAATTCATCCCCGTAGAAGGCGCCACACTAAAAGCGAAGTTTGATAACGCCCTGGCCCAGGGTCGAAACAACGCGTCGGGCGGGCGCTTCTGGGTTGGCTATCAATTCGAAGTACGACCCGGTGTCGCGACGGATTTTGAAGTCGTCGATAGTGCCGGCGGGGTTTTCATATCGATGGATGGCACGTCGATGATGTCCGACAGTCGTTACGAAACTCGCGAGTTGGGTCTGTTCTTTCTTTACGAAGTACCACGCGATCAGTTTACGCGTGTTGAAGTTTACAACCTGAAACGCAATCACGAGTTTAGTGGTTACCCTGTCTACTGGGCCGGGCGAATTGGGAACGACGAGAGTTTGAACTATCTCAAGTCGATCATCGATTCCCCCTCGCCCGAGATGAATCGGCTCGCTGATAGTGCAACGTCGGCCATCGCGATGCACGATGATGCGCGCGTCGAAACAATTCTGACGGAACTAATTCGACGCCCCCTTAACGAACCGCTTCGTTCGCGCGCGATCTACTGGTTGGGAAACACGCCGGAGAGTACGGCCAAGAACAATCTGTTTACGGAGATAATTCGTAACCAGCAGGAGAGTAGTGAAGCGCGTCTAAGTGCAATGTCAGCACTTGCAATGAGTCGTTCGGCCGCGACGTTACCGTTGCTTCAGAATCTTTACGAGACGATGAGCGGGCGAGATCTCAAGCGTCGGGCGCTCACCGGAATTTCGCGGAGTGATAACAGCGAAGGAGCGGCGACGTATTTGATTCATATTGCGGAAACCGAAAAGGAGTTCGACTTGCGGAAGTCAGCGATCCTGGCGCTCGGAAAAGTCGCGAGTCAGAAGAGCGTGGCCGCCTTAAATAATATGATTGAGAACGAAGCGCAGGTTGAGCTGCAGCAGCAGGCAGTGATAGCGATTGCTCGTCGACCAAAGGATGAATCGGTGCCTGTTCTGATTCGGGTTGCGCGAAGTCATCCAAAGATGCCTGTCCGCAAACAGGCGATTCAGCTGTTGGGTCAAACAGGAGATGAACGAGCTGTCGCGCTTTTTCGGGAACTTCTCAGTAAGTAAACGTGAATACACATAACCGCTTTTTGTGTTGCTCCCCAATACGAAAAAGGAAGAAGGTTGGATTAACCAGGAGGTAAACCTTATGAGCAGCGCTTGGATAAGAGAACAGATCGTTCCGTCTGATGACAGACCATTGCGATCGACTGATCTGGGATTACACAACCTTAATAGCGTCCGGGAAGCGGCACTAACCTTACTTCGTGAGGTTGAATCTCTCCGCAAACTGCAACAGATGAAGACTGACGCCAGCAGGGACCTTCATGAAGAAGTGCAGCGATTCGAAATTGAACTAATCAAACAAGCTCTTCAGAGAACTCGTGGTAACCAGCGTCGCGCGGCCCGACTCCTTGGCGTAAAAGTCACCACGTTGAATTGCAAGATCAAGCGCTTCGGAATCTCACCCGAGAACGAAACCGACTGGAGCGTGTTGTCGTAAGTCCCGCTACACAATCAAATGTTCGATATGCGTTAGAGGCACTTTAAAATAGCGCAAGTTAGGAAGGGCGGTTTACCCCCGCTGGCCTGTCTAGAAGAACCCTCATGCAGCTCTTAGCCAGGTCAGCGGGGGTAAACCGCCCTTCCTAACTTGTACTGTCTGGCAGTTATCTATTAGTCCCTACAAAACCTATCCCATGATTAGTTGCTCCCTTCGAACAAATAATGTTATAAAACCTCGCCTGTTAACGTTAACCTATCCTGAATTCCCTTGGTTGCGTGGATAAGAAACAAAAGAAACCTGTGACGCTAGCGGATATTGCGGCCATAGCGGCCGTAACTCCCATGACTGTTTCGCGCGTCATTAACAACAGCGGCTACGTTCACGCCGATACACGCGCCCGCGTCCTGGGCGTCGCGCGCGAGATGAACTATCGACGCAACGGTCTCGCTCGCGGACTCAAACGTCAATGCACCGAAACTGTTGGCCTGGTTATTGGCGACATTGCCAATCCTTTTGCGGCTGAGCTAAGCGGCGGCGTTCGTGAAGTCCTCGAGGAGCGAGGCTACACAGTTTTTATCTGCATCAGTGAACACACGGCAAAGGAAGACGTCCAGGCGTTTGATTCACTCGCTGATCATCGCGCGGACGGGATCATCGTAGCTACGCGCGCTTCGAAAAGCGCCAACGAACGCCTCGCAGAACTAATCGAATCAGGAATTCCGATCTCGCTCATTGGTCGAGATTTTCGACACCCGCATGCTGATCTCGTCATGGCTGACAACCTGAAGGGTGGTTACGAAGCAACTTGTCACTTAATCGATAACGGCCATAAACGCATAGGTTTTATTGGTGTCTCGCTTACGGATGGAGTACGCCTTCGTCGTTTTCAGGGATACCTAGAAGCGCTGAAGGACAACGGACTCCCGGTAGAAGATCGACTCATTGTTGGTGGTCGAGAAGTGGGCGAACAGATGCCTGGCTACTCAACTGAAGAAATGGGTTACGACGGCATGATGAAGTTGCTGGAACTGAAAAGTCGTCCAACCGCGGTCTTCGCGCGAAATGATTTCACCGCGATGGGCGCACTCAACGCGATTAAGCGCGCCGGCTTAAGAATCCCGGAAGACATCGCATTGGTTGGTTACGACGACATTCCCCTGGCACTGCATACGTCGCCGACGTTAACGACCGTCAGACAGCCGACACGGGAGCAGGGACGTTGTGCTGCCGAATTTTTGTTACGACGAATTGAAGGAGATCACGAACAACCACGCGCTGAGAAGACGTTCGACTGTGAACTGATCGTTCGTGAATCGACTCTACCGGGCGCTGAAGTCGTCTCCGGCAGCAACCGTAAACGCAAAATCAAAACGGCTTAGATTCAGCTCACGAATCAATCGGAACATCATGCTCCCGAAGTTATGTTAGCGATAACAGAAGAGCGTTACTTTGAAATTGCAAATTACTCTGGCGAGGCTTTTATTTAACGAGCATGCTTGAAGCACAAAGAGGCAAATCAATTCCAGTAACCCAGGGCTTCAAACTGCCCGGTCTTCGTTGGTGGATCGTCGGCCTGGTTTTTTTGGCAACGCTAATCAACTACATCGACCGCCTGACAATATCAGTCCTGGCTCCGGTGATAACCAAGGATCTGAATCTCACCAATACGCAGTTTGGTGGAATCGTTTTCTGGTTCTTACTCGCTTACACGATCAGTCAAAGTCTTTCGGGGAAACTCTACGACCGAATCGGCACACGTCTCGGCTTTGTTGTTTCGATTACGATCTGGTCAGTCGCGGCGATGGCACATGCGTTCGCACGTGGCCTGGGTTCACTTAGCCTCTTTCGTTTCGTTCTCGGATTGGGTGAGGCAGGCAATTGGCCCGGGGCTGCCAAGACAGTCGCTGAATGGTTTCCCGTGCAGCAACGCGCTCTTGGCATGGCGATCTTTAATAGTGGTGCAGCCATCGGCTCCATCATTGCGCCACCCCTGATCGTGTGGTTGCAGCTTCGCTACGGCTGGCAAACAACTTTCATTGTTACAGGTTGTCTCGGATTCCTATGGTTGGCGCTCTGGTTGTTTTTTTATCAACCACCAGAGAAGCATTCGTGGATCACTGATAGCGAACTGGCTTTGATCAAGGAGGGTGAAATTAAAGGGGCCGAAGGACCTGTGGCCCAACAGGGAGACGCGAGCAGCGTCGTTGAACCGGTTAGTTTGCGCTCGCTGCTTCGGTACCGGCAGGTCTGGGCCATTATTCTGGCGAGACTCCTGACTGACCCGGTTTGGTGGCTCTACATCACCTGGTTGCCGAAGTACCTGGCCGATGAGCGTGGATTCACACTGACAAAGATTGGTCTGTTTGCGTGGGTACCGTACGTGGCTGCAGATGCGGGAAGTTTGTCTGGCGGCTGGTTGTCAGGACATTTAATCAAGCGAGGATGGAGTGTGGATCGCGCTCGCAAGACGGTCATTGCTTTCGCGGCGTTGTTAATGCCGGCCGGTATCCTGGCTGCATTTGTACAGGATCCGCTCGTGGCACTCGCGTTGATTGGCGTCGTCCTCTTTGGATTTCAAGTTTGGATTAACAACGTGCAGACGTTGCCTAGTGATTTCTTCCCCGACCGTTCTGTAGCGTCGGTTGCGGGATTAGGCGGGACGGGCGCCGGCATCGGGTCGATGATCTTTATGCTTACGACGGGCTGGGTAGTAGACCACTTTTCTTATGTGCCGGTGCTCGTTACTGCAGGATTGCTGGCGCCAATCGGGACGATGGTACTGTTCAGTTTGAGTGGAAAAATAAGACGAGTTGAGTAAGTAACTAAGCTAGTGGATTAATGAGTTTTGATCTTAGTGCTTTGATCTTTGTACTTTGATTTTTGGAAACCCAATAACTCCAACTACCGCACAAAGATCAAAGCACAAAGCACAAAGATCAAAGCACAAAGAAAGCAGTAAGATTCAAAAGTCTTGAGTGGACAAAGCAACAAGGAAACCAATTATGCAAAACTATTTTGACCTGAGTGGGAAAGTCGCAATTATCACCGGAGCCTCCAGTGGCATCGGAAACGCAACCGCGCGAGTGCTCGCCAACTGTGGAGCGGCCGTGGCTATCAACTACAACCGCAATGAAAGCGGCGCCGAACAGGTGAAGAACGAGATCGTCAGTAGTGGCGGCAAGGCAATCACGGTGCAAGCTGACGTGACTCGTGCGGGCGAAGTTGAAGCGCTGGTGAAAAGGACCAGTGAAGAACTTGGGCCAATCGATATCCTTGTCAACAATGCCGGTTCTTTGATCGAACGTCTGCGTATTCTTGAATTGAGTGAAGAGCGTTGGGATGAAGTTGTCGATCTCAATCTCAAAACTGCGTTTCTCTGTAGCAAGAGCGTAACGCCTTCAATGATGGAACGTAAGACCGGCGCGATTATTAATCTCACCTCAATTGCCGGTCGCAACGGCGGGGCGCTTGGTTCAATCCACTACTCAACCGCAAAAGGTGGAGTCATCACTTTCACCAAGGGGCTGGCCAAGGAGTTGGCGCCATTTGGGATTCGAGTCAACGGTGTCTCACCCGGTGTAATTGACACGCCATATCACGAACAGTTTTCTACGCCGGAAATGATGAAGGG
>QHXL01000502.1 GCA_003222935.1 Acidobacteriota bacterium | reverse complement strand
AACAACAAGCGTTCCTGGCGAGAAGATGAATACAAACTGCCCATGATTAGGTCTTTTTTCTCGGGTAAAAGTTTTCGCGATGTTTCGCCTTTGTTGATCGAGAAGTTCAAGAGTGAGCGGTTGGCTACTCCAACGAAACACGAAACAACGAGGTCTAGGACAACGGTTAGTCTCGAACTGGCATTGGTGAGTCGGATCTTCAGTCTCGCAGTAGAGCTAGGGGAGACTGATAAGAATCCTTGTTCCCGCGTGCGGAAGCTCAAGCTAGACAATCAACGTTATCGCTATTTACTGCCGGAGGAAGAGCCTCGGCTGAAGGAGACGTTGACTGGACAGCGCGAACATCTGCTTGACCTTGTATCAATCGCAATTGGTACCGGGTTGCGCAAGAACGAAGAGTTGAGCCTGAAAGTTGAACAACTCGACTTTGTGCGCAATGTAATCATCGCCACGCGTACAAAGGCAGGCAAGAATCGTGAGGTACAAATGAACTCGGAAGTGCGCGGGATACTCTTACGATTGGCTCGTCACAAGCGTTTCGGAGACTACGTGTTTGTTAATCCGAAAACGGGTACCAGGTTCAAAGACATCAAGCACTCGTTTCAGAAGGCTTGTGAGCTAGCCGGGATCGAAGGTCTCGTCTGGCATGATCTGCGGGCGACGTTTGGAACGAGGCTTGGTGAAGCGGGTTTTGATGCCTTCACCATCGCGCAGTTAATGGGTCACTCGGACGTGAGAACTACACAGCGTTACGTTCGAGCGACTGAACTAAACAAGCGTGCAGCTGTCGAAGCCGCTCTCCTTGGCCACAATTTGGCCACAAGAGAACGGAAGGCTAGCACGATTGTCGCTGTAAGTGCTTGATAGAATTGGTGGAGCCGAGGGGGATCGAACCCCTGACCTCATGACTGCCAGTCATGCGCTCTCCCAGCTGAGCTACGGCCCCGAAGAAGTGAGTTGTCAATGAGGAATGGAAGAGTAGCTTAGCGCATCAAGAGGGTCAAGCGGACTTATCTACGCCACTGAATGTCTTAGGGAGAGTGCCGCCCGTTGCTGGGACCGCAGGCGTCCCCGCCTGCCGTTCTAGCCTCCATCGACTCGGTAGCTGACACGGGCAGGCGGGGACGCCTGCGGTCCCAGCAGCAGCGACTACTTTGGTGCCGACAAATAGCTTAATGATCGTCGGTGACGCTTGGGATCTTGAAGGCGCCCGTTGACGCAACCTGGGGACGATACTCCCAGTGCCAGGGTTCGCGGTTTACCGTTCGCACAAATCCATGTGCGGGGGCGTGTCGCTTCAACCAATCGTAACGCGGGTTTCCGTTGTAACCGCCGATTGCGAAGTCGTAAGCAAAGCCATCCTGGTGATTTGAGAAGCCTGGCCGCGCTGCTAAATTGAAACCGGGAAGATGATTGATGTAACCGTGGTACAGATGTTCCTGGCTGGGATAGGTCCTGAACCCACTCTTCAAGGGCATCGGCACACCGTCATCCTGGGCATCGTTAACCATCTTCAAATAAAACTCCGCGATCTCTTCCGAGATGTATTTCAACTTGTTGTCAGCGCCGACGATTTGAATCAGCGTGATCTGTTTTAGAAACTGACCATTGTCCCACGCGGCGTTTGGTCCCTTCTGATTATTGTCCTGCGGTTCGAAGACGGCGAGTGTTTCGTTGAGGAAGCCGTGCTTCAAATTGTTTCCTGCTGTCCAACCAAAATCGTCAGCACGCACAAACACCGACTCTCGTAGAACTTTCGTGTCTGTCACTTTTATGTTCGTACCCACGGGGATGAGTTTCGGATGGCCGTTTTCCATCACGTACTCGAGTAAGTTTTCATCCGTGCGAATGCGCGCCTGGGGATCGGCAATCACAAAAGTCTTATTGAGATAGCTTTTCATTAGAGGTTCCTGTTTCGGAAGGTTAATAAACCGCGAGGCGACGCGACACTTATTACTTACCCATTTTGCGGGCTGCGACAAATGCAACTGCAGCACCGCCGACTAACATTAAAGCTCCAGAGATCACTCGTTTATAGTTTGGCAACTCGCGTACTTCGTTTTCGGTGATCACAACGGCTGAGCGAGGTTCAACGTATAGCGCTCGATAGGTCATGACACCACCGGCCGTAGCGACAAGGATTCCGATAATGAGTACAAAACCTTTCAAGCCTTTACTCCAGAGATTTGTTCACTTGCCTTTGAAGGCAGGCTTTCGCTTTTCAAGAAACGCACCGACTCCTTCGTCTTTATCTTCCGTTGAGAAGCAGAGTGCGAAGAGATCTACTTCGCGGCGAAGACCTTCGTCGAGGTTTGATCTGGAAGCTAGCTTCACTGCTTCTTTCGCCAGCTGCAATGCAATGGGGCTCTTATCGGCAATCTGGTTCGCGATCTCCATCGTCTTTGCTTGCAGCTGATCAGGCGGCACCACCTGGTTCACCAACCCTATATTGAACGCAGTTTTGGCGTCGATGATGGCGCCAGTCAAGATCAACTCCATCGCTTTGCCTTCACCTACAAGGCGAGTCAGGCGTTGCGTGCCACCTCCA
>QHXL01000501.1 GCA_003222935.1 Acidobacteriota bacterium | reverse complement strand
TCATTAACGTCGACACCATCGAGTGTGATGTTCGACTGATCGGCACGGCCACCGTTTACGTAGCCAGTACGAGTGACGCCGGGTTGCAGCGACAACAGACCGACTACGTTGTTGGCATTTAAGGGCAGCTCGACGATCCTTCTTCGCTCGAAGGAATTTCCGAGACTCGCGTCGCTTGTGTTAACGGCATTCTCAACTCCAGACGTTATGTCGACCCTTTCCGAGACCGCACCAACTTCGAGTTGCACATCGCGAACCGTCGGTGTATCTACCAGCGCGACGAGGCCGGAAGCTGAGGCAGTCTTGAAGCCGGGAGCTTCGACTTCCAGCTTGTACGTACCGGGAGCAATCGCATTGAAGAGATAGACGCCTTCCTGATTAGTCGATTGAGTGCGGGTAAAGTTCTTTTCGGGATTTGTGAGAGTAACGGTTGCACCTGCGATCACATTGCCTTGTGGATCTTTGATCGTGCCGCGCACGGTTGAGCCACCTGCCTGTGCATGGGCCGTGATTGTGAAAAGAGCGAGTACGAAAATGGTTGCTGATAGTTGTTTCACTGCACGTCTCATAGAACCTCCGAGCGATCTCCCTTGAACGGTTGTTAACGAAGGTCATCCCTGGTGGTCGACTACTTTCGTCACAGACACGTCACACAATTTTTTGGATTGCGAATTAACGCACTTCGAGGGGAGACAGCTTTCGTTGTTCGAGACGCAGTTATTGTTCCAACGATGAAGGATGAAGTTATGTGACGAAGAGTTTGAGATTAATCGACCGGGACGATTCTCGATCCGAATCGAGCTATTCAAAAAATCCGTTCCGTTGCTGATTTTGAAGTACGAGGTTTTGTAGAACTGGACGGCTCGGTAGAGTTACACAAATTTTTGGACCGTGCTTGTGCTGTGTGACCAGCACTACAGCGATGCACATCCGGGATTGCTGGCTCTGAAATTCTTTCGTCATTAGGTAAGTTAATTGGGGATTTGAAACTCGCCTAAAAGTCTAACTCGAACTTGGCACGCACGGACGTGCCCAGACTATTGAAAAACTGGCCGACTTGCGGGCTTGCGATGTTATTTTGCACATCTCGGGGGTTGAAGTGGCTGGTAGCATTGATAACTGCCACACCGATGCGTGCTCGTCGTCCTCCCAGTTTAGGGACGACGCTTGGTATGCCGAAACCTTTCGTAGCCTGCACAGCAAGGGATAGAAATGTGGGGAAGCGTCCCGCCTGGTTGCGTGGGCCAATAAAATCCAATCGTTCATTAACGAAAGAGAAAGGAAAGCCTGATCGTATCTCAACCAACGGCGAGATGTTGATCTCGTGTCGGATTCGCAACTGGCCATAGGCAAGGAACCGGTGCGGCGAGTCAAAGGGCTGTGGTCCGTATTCGTTCCGCCTCACTACGAAGGCTGGAAAGTCTCCAAGAAAGTAATCAATAGAATTAAGATCGCCGCGAGCCCTGGACCAGACGTAAGAGGCGTTCCACGTACCAATGCTAGGGTTGTCGTAGATCGCGATCACTTGAAACTCGCGGTAGCGTGAACGGCCGCGGTTGCTAAGCACGAGGGCCCCCTGACCTGATGCTTCAATAGGCTCGATGATGAAATCGTCTGTCGTTGAACGCTCCATGTAGCCGATGCGGCACTCGCCCGCAGACTGCGCGGATTGCGCAACTGTGGTGCGACCAGGTTGTCGAAACGACGCGGTCCGTCAATTATCGAGATGCCGTCTGCAGCAAACGTGGTAACAGTGCGCTCGGGGAGCTGTGTGAAGTAGCCGACGCTGAGTGGGGCGCGATCATAGAAGAGGCCAATTCCACCTCGTATGACTATGGGTTGATCCTTGAGTGGCAGGTACAAAAAGGAAAAGCGCGGCGAGATCGTATTTTGCCGAGCCAGCTGATCGCGGTCGAAACGCAGCCCGACGTCGAGCGTCACCTTCTTGTTAACGACCCAGCGATCCTGCGCGAAAAGAGTGAATTCTCCCACTCTGGCCGAAACGTTCTCTTCTGCAGCGAAATCGATCCTTTGAGCGAGCGTCTCGTCAAGCCGTTTGATGAGGATTGGATTTTCCCTGAACACACCCGTTACACGCGAGTAAGCAATTTCGCCACCGAGCTTCAAAGAATGCGCACCGTGAAATTCAAGTCCGTGCGCGTAGTAAATTTCCCGCAACTGAAATCGTTGAGACCGTCTGCGGATATCAGCAAAGTAGTTACCGGAGTTACCTTCTGGCAGCAACTCGAGCGGTTGCGTCCCTTGGCCGAAGACGTCGAAGTCAAAGGTCTTGTAGCTAAATGTTGAAGAGAGAAACGAGGAATCCTTAAAGATTGCCTGGTCGGAGATGGAGACGAGCGAACCTCGCCGTTTCGTATTCGGTGTTGTTGACTGCGGATTGAAAGTGTTGAGGCCGGCGAAGCGGATCTTCTCTGGGAAAAATGCTGCGACGAATTTGAGGCTGTTAGTTTTGTTGACGTTGAAATCGAACTGCGTATAGGAGTTGAAGGTCTCGGATGTTGTCTCGTCAACCGAGTCTGGCAAGCTCGGCACCTGGGTGCGGGAGAACCGGTACTCAAAGGACTGTAAGAAGAAAAGACGATCGCGGACTACAGGGCCGCTGAAGGTAATGCGCGGTCGAAATGATTCGATCTGTCCGCTGAAAAAGCCGGTAAAAGTCGGAAAGAAGCGAGCGGCCGTGACTTTGAAATTGTTGCTACCGCCTTTGGTCTCTAGATCCGTCGAGCCGCCCGTAAGCCGACCAAACACAGCCGAATATGGGTTCTCTTCAGTCCTTACGTTTGCCGCCGCGTCGAGCGGGATGTCGAAAGCGAGTTTTCCAGTAACAGGATCAGTGACGTCCACTCCGTTGACGGTGTAGGCGCTCTGGCCTGCGCGGGCGCCTTTCTGATGGTCTACGCCATCCATTCCCTGCACAACACCGGGAGTCAACAAGGGCGCACTCTGGTAATTCTCTGCTCGTAACGGCACATCCTTCAATGTTTGTGATTGAACGGTGTTGCTGGTAGTTGTTTCAGCGGTACTGAGCAAGCCCTCTTCCGCTCTGATGATAACCGTTTCGGAAATTGTAGCTTTCATCACGATTTCAACAGTGAGCCCTGCACCCGACACCAAACTGATTTCCCGCCTTACCGTGGCCAAACCATCTGCTTCAACAGTGAGGACAAACGTAGCGGCTGGCAGATCGGTAAAAATAAAATTGCCAGCCTCATCGGTGAGCGACTTGAAAAGTTGATCCGGCAGATCACGGCTGACGAGCGTAAGCCGCGCCCCGACGAGGAGAGTCGGCGTCGCATCCGGGTCTTCACTTGTGACCTTAACCGTACCTTTGATGCGTCCAGTCAAGTGTTGAGCCACAGCGCTGGAGGGTAGTACCAGTAGACTGAAGATCGCCGTGCACAGCAGGAAAGGGTAAAACGATTTGCACTTAGGCCAGGGTGTCGAGGAGGTTGAGGCGCGACTTGTCAGTTTTCTGTCCATGCCAATTTTTCTGACATGAGGCCAACGTGCTGGCGTTAGCGGCTGGGTTGCAGAGCCGAGGATAGATCGGCCCCCTGTTTTCACAAACTCGTTATTGATGATCCTGGTAGCCTCTGAATACCACTAATGATCTATCGCAAAGCTCAGGTTGTTTGTAATGGTCGGTCAGATCTCACAAGTTGGCTCAGTGAAGGCTAGCATGATCACTAGGATTTTGAATATATCTTGCGAAGTTAGTAGCGACGACGAAGGTTCCAGGTGGAATCTGATACGGTGGAAATCTTGGCCCATCTTTTCTTCTACGCTTGTTCATTGAAAGTTTATGCCTATCGCCGTCATCATCGACGACGGCGATATTTTTTGGTGGATGCACAAACAAGTGAGAAATTCATATTAGTATCCTTTTGACAGGAATAGGTATCACCGGCGCCGAGTCTGGAGAGGATGCGTATTGTGTGGAACCTCATGACGAATTCGCGTGATTTCGATATGCTGTCGGCCAACTACTTATGCAGACTCACATTCCAGGACTCAGCTTTCGCCCTTTAACTTCACGTCAGGCTCGGGTTCGTGGCGTGCTTATGGTCATTATCGGTGTGTTCTTGGTCGCCCTCACCGTCTGCATATTGGGCGTCCTACTTGATTTCATTTCTCTCTCCACGTTTTTCCCAGGAGTCCATAAAGATCCAGATGCTGGTCCAATAAATCCCCTGGTCTGGGTTTTCATCGGTTTCTTTACGGTGTTTGGCCTGGTGACCTTAGCACAAGGCGTTTATCAGATCGCTTTCGGCGCACGTAATAGATTCTTGACTATCGCGATGGTGGTCATGTTCCTTATCTTCGCGGCGGCCGGTATCCTGGCGCGCGCACTCCGTTAACACTAGCCATAAAACCCAATCGGTTTCCACTGCTTCCCCATAATCAGTTCATTTGGGGCGGGCGACGGGATTCGAACCCGCCCATAAAAGCGTGCGCCTGTTCAACCACGGCACTTCGCAGCTCATGTACCCTAGCGCACGGACTGTCGTGCTCATAGTTGTTAGGTTCCAAGTACCCTGACTCGTGCCCCTGTAAGTCTTAGTCTGCACTCATTATTAGCGACAAACTGAGATGTTTTTGAAGCTCGCCTGCGGCAGTTCCGTTCTGTTAGCCGA
>QHXL01000100.1:9704-15107 GCA_003222935.1 Acidobacteriota bacterium | reverse complement strand
CAGCTATCAGACCCTTTTCTGCAGTGCTGGCGCTGGTATATGCACCTTTGAGGTGTCCAAATAATTCGTTCTCAAATAGCTCGTCTGGGAGTGCGCCGCAGTTTACGGGAATGAATGGTTTTGAGCGTCTTTGACTACGATAATGAATGGCGCGCGCCAGAAGTTCCTTGCCGCACCCAGTTTCTCCGGAAATTACAACCGGAGCTTTTGATTGGGCAAATAATCCTACTTCGCGAACAGCCTGAAGGAACACATCGCTGCGTCCAACGAGAAGGTCAACACTATTGTTTGCGATTTGCGCAGGTTGCGACTCGGGCACGCGCTTGAGGAGTCGTTTGATTCTCAGCAGGAACTCATCTTCTGTATAGGGACAAAACAGGAAATCATCTACGTCGTAAAAAAGGGTAGGGATCTTCCCGCGATGATTGCGGTCGCGACTACAAAGTAAGGCAAACACCTGGGCGGTAGGCCAGGCGGTCCGGCACACTTCGAGTTCTGTGCCAACCCCGCCGTTAAGCAATAAACGGGGCAGTATGAGGTCTGGAAAGACGTCGACGTCGGTTGGCGTCGAAGTGATTGATGTTTCCTGCACGCGCTCGAAAGCGTTTGCTCGCTCTAGTTGAGCTACAAGGGAACTACAATCATGAGAACAGGGGGTGAACTCATTTCCATTGATGATGAGGGCACTTCGCACTTCTTTACCACTGAATTTTGTAGGACAACCGGACACCCTATCAGGGGGCAACAGATAGGTTGCAGTGCGTGGGGTCTTAACATCGCATGCATAGTTCGATTGTTCCGATTGAACTCTCTGAGAGCGCAAGCCCGAGGATAGCTTCCGCGTCTGTTGATACTGTCCTTGAGGGCGGAGAGTATAGGAGTGCTTGCGTAGTCGGTCAAATAAATTTCCTGTGACTTTTCTGCCCGTCCGGCACATATTTGACACGATTGGGTCAGGACGCTTATCTAGTTAATCATGCCAGAGCTTCCAGACATCGTGGTCTACATCGAGGCGTTGGAAAAACGCGTCCTGGGCGTTGAACTGGAACGCGTTCAAATTTCGTCTCCCTTTCTCTTACGCACCGCCGTTCCCCCTTTGCAGAGCGTCGAAGGCAAAACCGTGCGTGAGATTCGACGAATGGGGAAACGTATTTGCTTTGGTTTTGAGAACGACCTCTGGATGATTCTTCACCTGATGATCGCCGGACGACTTCACTGGTACACGGACGGCGCGAAAGCTCTAAAGGCGCGTGGACTCGCGATGTTTGAGTTTGCGAATGGAACTTTAAGCCTGACAGAAGCTGGAACCCAGAAGCGCGCTTCGCTTCACCTGGTGCAGGGAAGTGAGGGACTCGAGGAACTCAATCCTGGTGGCTTGGAAATATTTGAAGCAGACCTTCCTGAGTTTGAGAATGCGTTAAGAGAGAGGAATCACACACTGAAGCGAGCACTGACAGACCCGAGAATTTTCAGTGGCATCGGCAACGCATATTCCGATGAGATACTTTTCGAAGCGAAACTTTCGCCGTTTGCCTTGACGCAAAAATTATCGCCGGAAGAAGTTAGCCGGCTCTTCTCAGCAATAAAGAGTTGTTTGACAGCCTGGGTGGATCGTCTACGCGCTGAGACCGGCGACAAGTTTCCGGAGAAGGTAACTGCGTTTCGACCTGAGATGGCGACTCACGGAAAGTACAAAGAACCTTGTCCACGGTGTGGCGCGAAGATTCAGCGTATTCGTTACGCGTCGAACGAAACCAACTACTGTCCTAACTGTCAGACTGGCGGAAAACTCCTGGCCGATCGTGCGTTGTCGCAACTGCTAAAGAAGGATTGGCCCAGATCCCCTGAAGAACTTGAAATGATGACGAAGAATGTCCGATAAACTTCAGTTTGTCGTAATTCGGACAAGTCTGCCCAAAGCATAAAAGATCATTTTCCAGATTCTCATTTGACATTTTTCCAGTCGTCATTTTCTTAAGGCTACTGCAAACTGATAACTGAAAGATGTCAAATGAGATCTGGGAAATGATGTGGTCTAAGATTTTCTTTAAATTGCTAAAACATATTTCGCGAGCGGACTGATACGGGCAAGCGTGTCAGGGCCCATAGGCGTTG
The DNA here is from genome assembly GCA_003222935.1 of Acidobacteriota bacterium. GTDB lineage: Bacteria > Acidobacteriota > Blastocatellia > Pyrinomonadales > Pyrinomonadaceae > PSRF01. The sequence continues at coordinate 12,992 of QHXL01000100.1, read as the reverse complement.
AAAAGTCAGTTCCGGCCTGGGCACTACGCGGGATAAATGCGCCTTGTACTGAACGTCGGGGCGCGTCAGTTGTATTTGCAGAATGCTCATGGAGAACGGAACCATTAAAAATGATGACAGACCCTGCTGGACCACAAGCAGTAACGGTCGAGTGTCCATACTCTGCCAACTGGTCATTTGTTAATTCGTGGGAAACCTCTGACCAGGTGTGTGAACCCGGTAGAAATTGAGTAGCTCCGTTGTCGCGGCAAAACTCATCAACCATCCAAATGAAGCTCACCAGCGGGAATCTCTCTTCATCCCGCTTGAAATCTATATGAAGTCCCTGTGCTTGAGCATTCGGACGCAATGTTCTTCCGAACATGGAGCTCAGCTTGAATGACTCACCGATGGTGTGACAACAGGCTTTGAGCAGAGGTTGGCAGATATATAACTCGTCAAACTCCGAACCTCGATTGACGAAATCGTGGACTCTGGTTGTAGTCTTGCCCACGCGTACATCAATAGAACTTGTGTCGGCAAAGGCAGCATCGTAAGCAGCTGACAATCGCGCTAATCTATCTGGAGCAATCAGATTCGGAATAACAACGAAGCCGGCATCGTTCAGGCTCTGGAGATCATTCGCTGAAAGTCCGCCGTCTGAGTTAATTAAGCGTAACCAGTCTTCCATACAAAAGAATCGCCTTATCACACGGAGCCCTTACGAAACGTGCACTACGATGCAGATGGGACTCGGAATGCAGCCCTTGTTGGCCCGCGTGGTCTTCAGGCCATTCTTCACAGTTCTTCACTGTTCTTCACAGTGATTTCCGCTCGCTGTAAATCGGCTCAAGTGTTCGGGTAGTGTGCTCGGTCACGCTAGGCACAGGCTCTGGCAGTATTCGTGACTGTGCCGCATCAAGCTGTTTCATTGCTTGCCCCTTCGCTAGCGCAGTATCGCCTGTTCCTTCAGCGCCCGGCTTGCGACGCACGAACTGCCAAATGAACACGCCCTCGACCAACAGCATTATTAGAAAGCTCAGTATCATGAAAGCGAGAATTTGGCCGACATTCAAACCAACCATTTTCATCGCCATTAAGAGGAACACGATGGCCGCAAAGCCAAAGACCAGAACTGCAACCATGCCCCAGACGAGTGATTCAGGTTTCACTTCAGATGATTTGGTGGGGCTAGCGCCTTTTTCACCACGCAACTTTGCTCCACAATTATTACAGTAGCTTAGGCCCTCCGGGACTACTGCGCCGCAAGATGAACAATACATCTTCTTTTGCCTCCTGAAGGCAGTACGATCCCGAGTGCCACTGAGTTCAACAGCGATTTCTCAGAAACTGAGCTAGTTCTTAGGTGAGAGTCACGACAAGCTAAAGGCTTTAACGCATATCGGACATTCACCGCACGTCCGCGATGGGGGCGATTGTTCCTTTTGTGACGCGGAGGTAGTCTTGAGGAGTAAGAAGAATCTGCAGCCCGCGCGTACCTGCTGACACTGAAACAAACTCAAACAACTCGATCGTCTCGTCGACATAAACCGGATAATCTTTCCTGCCGGCAAAGGCTGTGACGCCACCTCGAATATAACCGGTCAGCCCCAGCAGCTCCTTCATAGCCACCAGATGCATCTTGCGGTCACCCGTGGCTGTTGCTAGTGACTTGAGATTAACTTCGCTGTCGCCCGGAATGACGGCCATACATATTCCCTTGCGATCACCGCGTGCGACTAATGTCTTGAAGACTTGTTCCGCAGGAAGTCCGACTTTCGCGGCGACGGATTCAGCAGTCAGGTCGTGCACGTCGACTTCATACTCGCGGAGTTCATAAGAGATTTGTAACTGGTCCAACAATCGAACCGCATTAGTCTTCTGCGTCATAACGCTGGTTGACGTTCCCCTTGAATTACTTTTTGTCGGGGGTCTTGAGGTGTCGGGTCGAATGTTCAGTAACACTAAACGGCGTAGACTTGAATTCGTTGGTGTCAGGGGCCGGGCTGGAGAGTTGTTTAGGGTCATTAGCCGGTAATTGATTCGGCTCCTTTTGCCGGTTCGCAATTTCAACCAGCTTCTTGCTGATAAAATATCCATTAAAGATCAGCGCTAGTCCTACGAAAATCGGAATAAGTCCGGCTAAAAAGATGTATTGAAGGATCGCTCCGGATCCCGGGTTGGCCTGGATGACGCCTTGCATCAGAAAAAACAAAAATATCGTCACGCCAATACCAGTGCTGGTCAGGATGACACCAGCTTTCATTTCGGTGTAGCGCTTAATTTCCGGCGTGATTCCGCTCTTTCGCTCCATAGCGATCCGGCGTCTCTTTTGCTCCGCGTGCGACATAAACATCTCGGCCACCCAGGTGTTGCCCCAATCAAAGTCTTCCTTAGGCTCTCGCGTCGCGAGTATCTGTCGCACTGCCTGAAGATTTGCACCGCAAACCGTGCAAAACTTTCGTCATTTTGATTGGAGGCGCAGCCTGGGCAAATCATGAATTGCTCCTTAGATGGTCCGACTCAAAATACGCCGACGACCAAACGACCAATGGGAAGTTCTGACAATGTTAGCAAGGCTTTCAAGCTAACCAACAAGTTGAGAATAGCCCAACCACTTCCTGAGATAAGCCATTTGACCAATATGATATGTCTCATGATAGTTCAGAAAAATGATTGCGCCGCGCTTGGTTTTGTCACCGGTAGGAACTGGAAAAGGAGCCGGCTCCGATAGTTCTTCGTCAGTTAATTCTGGCAAACGCGACATCAGTTTTTCTGAAACGGTATCCCACAGTGAAATGATCTCAGACGCTTCAGGGTAGTTGAGATCGCCGTCCACCGTTGCGCCACGAGCAAACAAGTCAGACCAGGGATTCTCAACGCGCTCGCCTGCGATTTTCGTCAGCGAAGCGCGAGAAGTCATTGCGTGGCCAGCGACCCAGATCATCGGGTTTGAATTGTCATGGGGACGGCGGAGCAAATCTGCGCGTTCAATACGGGCGAGCGCGTCATGAAAGAGTTTGTCGGTAGCTCGAAATAGAGGAACAACCGTCGAAATAGCCTGGTCCATCTAGATTACCTTTCTTTTCGACCTATGATTTGAGCAACTAAAACCATTCAATCTTCGAGTTGAGTTGTAGGAAGTTAGCATACGTCTCACACTCTCGGACTACCAGGGTCTTATCTGACTTCGTAAGACTCAAAAAAGGCGTCACTCGAGTTGTCACCGCTTCCTTCGCCAGGACCCGTTTCCACGAACCGACGACCTGGCCGTCGATGATTAACGGAGCATCGAAAGGCACGCGGGTC
>QHXL01000100.1:0-9617 GCA_003222935.1 Acidobacteriota bacterium | reverse complement strand
AGGTAATAAGTGTGCCTTTCGCTGGTGCGGTTGAGACTTAACTACCGAAGTGGGCGCCAGCCAATAAGTTTTTCCTTCAATGTTTTCACGACTCAAGCGGTCACCGATTATTTCGATACTTCGTTTCGCCAGCGCCGCTGTTAATCCAGACCACCAAACAAAATCCTGCAGCGTTGCCGGTCCACGGCTGGTGAAATAGCGCAGGGTCAGTTCAGCCAAAGCTTCATCTGTTTCCAGTACCCTTGAATCTGGAACACGTTCATCGAGGAGCGCATAGGTAAACTGATTTCCCTTTCGTGCTCCATTACAAACAATTCCATCGAGTTCTGCACGATGCATGATGTGGCCAAACCTGATCGAATCACCAGGCTCGATTCCACCTCGTTTGACGGCCTCACGAAGTTCATCACGGGTAAACTGCTTGCCGCCTTGAAGCGTCTTGACCAGAATCTTGTTCGTTCGTCTGAAGGTCGCCTCATCCAGCTCGGCTTTTCGATAGTAGTGACTGCTGACCGCGTTCACACGCGGAGCGGTCAGCATAACCAGCCAACGAATGTCGTCTGCAACTACGAAATGCCACGTTGGACGCATGACGTGCAACCGCAGAATGGCGCCTTCGTTAACCGCTTGCTCGATCATCTCATCAGTTGCATTTAACATGCGCTGACCTATCCCCCACTTCGCACCGGGGTAGTCCTGAGCTTGAACTGCAACGAGAGATTTCACGACGTGGACCGGACTGGTCAGTGTCGGGTTTGAAAGATGTTGTTGCGTGAGTCGTATGTGTCGGATATCGAGTGGTCGCATTGGGAAGGGGAGAAGATCAATCTAAACTTGCGTGAGTGAGAATCTCCGCTGGAATTGGTTCAAGAAATCTCGAAAGCGCGGGTGTGCCGTCAGTGTCCGGACCTCGATAAACGTTCACCGGATACACAAAGTTCAATTCTTTTCTAGCCCGCGTAGCTGCTACGTAAAGTAAACGTTGCTCTTCCTCCAGATCGTCGAATTCATCCTGGAAACGATTTGAGGGGAACCATCCGTCCGTCATCCAAATGATAAAAACACTGTCCCACTCCAGTCCCTTTGCGGAATGGACCGTCGACAATGTTACAAACCCCGTACTGCGCCGGGCGCCATTTGACTGGAGCGCTTCCGTAGGATCAAGCGCAATGTCTTCGAGTAGTTTTGCTGACGTCTTGTAGCGCTTGGAAATCGACTGCAAGTGTTCGAGGTCGCGACCGTGACGTTGTGCGTCGTCATACTTGTTTTTCAAAAGCGGTCGGTAGAACTTGAGTATGGCCGAGAGTTGTTCATTCGGAGTTTTACTTTCAGAGACGGTGGTCAACACGCGGGCGAGTCTGACGAGTTGAGTTTGATAACTGGCGCGCCCCGGAAATTTATGCAGTTTTCTGAACAGACCTTCCCTGGTGCGAGCTGACCTGAATTCCTTTTGTTCCACACCAAGGTGTTCGAGGATCTGATATACCGTCGCATCGCCAATGTGATCAATCAGTTTCAGCATCCGGAACCATGAGAGCGTGTCAGATGGTTTCGCCACTACTCTCATGAACGAAAGCGCATCTTTGATGTGAGCCGATTCGGCAAACCTGATTCCGCCAAACTTGCGAAACGGAATTCCTTGTTTGCCTAACTCGATTTCCAGGTCGAACGAGTGTGAACTGGATCGAAATAGCACTGCGATTTCACTCAGCGGCACACCTTGCTCGCGCAGTTCATCAATGCGCTGTGCTACAAACTGCGACTGCTCGTTCTCATCTCGCGCGCTTACTACCACAGGAACCTCTCCACCCTCGATTTGCGAGAAGAGACGTTTCTTGAAACTCTCCTTTACGTCTTCCATGAGCGCGTTCGCAACATTCAGAATTGGCTGTGTGCTGCGATAATTTTCTTCAAGTTTAATTACCTGGGTTGACGGAAAGAGCCTGGGGAACTCCAGCATGTTCTTGTGACTGGCCCCACGAAACGAGTAGATCGATTGGAACTCGTCACCGACGACTGCAACGTTCTCGTGATGCGAGGTCATCAACTTAACTATCTGCGCCTGCAGCTTGTTTGTGTCCTGGTACTCATCGACCATGATGTAGCGATACTGCTGGGCCAATTGTTCACGAATGTCTGCACTGGATTCGAGCGCCTCCTTGAAGCGCACGAGCAGATCGTCGTAGGTGAGCATTTGCCGGGAACGCTTAAAGTCTTCAAAGACTCTGAACAGTTTTTCCAGGTCGCGACGTTCATCAATAAACTGTGGATACTCCTGATTTAGTACCGTTTTAAGCGGAATTACCTTGTTCACCATCATGCTGAAAATCGCGGCGATGGTCCGCTTGCGAGGAAAGTGTCGACCCTTCGTCAGTTCTATCTGCCGACGCAACAGATCAATTAAGTCTTCAGTGTCGCTTTGATCCAGGACGGTAAAGTTGCGTTGGACCCCGGCCTGTTCAGCAAACTTTCGCAAAACTGAGTGGCCCAGCGAGTGAAAGGTTCCTCCCGAGACGCGCTGGCAACGAGGGTCTGCCAGCGCAGCAGCTCGAGTGAGCATGCTGGTGGCGGCGCGGCGAGTGAACGTAAGCAACAACACTGATTCAGGTTTGGCACCTATCTCAACCAGACGAGCAACGCGATAAACCAAAGTGCGCGTTTTCCCCGTGCCTGCCCCGGCGACAATAAGCAGTGGTCCTTCGGTGGTCGTAACAGCTTTAAGCTGTGCTTCGTTTAGTTCGGCTGCGTAATCGATCGTGCGCGAGCGCCCTGCCACAGTCAGACGTTTCAATACGAGCTTGGTCCTGGATGCCCCGATAGGAACAGCTTTTCCCAGATCCAGGTCTCGTTTTAGAGCGCGCAGATCAGACGCAAACTCAACCAGGGTTTGATAGCGCTCTTTGACTGCCTTGGCGAGGGCCTTGGTCAAGATGCGCTGCATTTCAGCAGGGACTTCGGGATGATTTGCGTCCGGCAGACGTGGGTCACGATGAAGAATGGCATGCATCGTGTCGATGCGATTGTCATGTACAAATGGCGCAATGCCCGTCACCATCTCACAGATCACCACACCAAAAGAGAAGACGTCGCAGCGCCGATCGACTCGTTGGCCCAACAGCTGTTCTGGGGCCATGTAGTTGACGGTACCCATAAGCGTGCCCGACTCGGTATCGACGCGAAGTAGTGTTTTTTGTGCACTGTCCGCGGCGAGAGCGCGTTCACGTTGCGCGACGAGTTTTGCTAAACCAAAGTCGAGGATCTTCGCGTAGCCGTCGCGGCTAATCATCAGGTTTTCAGGTTTTAGATCGCGATGGATGATGCCGGCATCGTGTGCTTTGCCCAGGCCCTCGGCAATTTGTATAGAGATTTCTAAGATTTGCTTAAACGGTAGAGTTCCCGCTCGTATTTTCTGTCGAAGTGTTTCACCCTCGACGTATTCCATAGCGATGTAGGGTTTACCGTCGTCTTCACCTACTTCGTAGACAGTCAGGATGTGCGGGTGATTAAGCGCTGAGGCAGCACGCGCTTCCTGATAAAAACGGCGGCGGCGATCTTGTTGTGAGACGTATTCGGGTGGGAGTACTTTGAGTGCAACAATACGTTGAAGCTTTTTATCGTAGGCTTTGTAAACTGCTCCCATTCCACCGGCGCCGATGGGTTCCATAATCCGATAGTGCGCGATGGACTCTTCCGGGATTGCTTTCATGGACCTAATGCTTGTTCTAGTTTTTCATTGCCAGGGTCAGACCGTCGCCAATCGTCAACATGCTTAAGGTTACCCGGTCATCGCTGTGTAGCTTCTCGTTTAGCTTACGAAGTGCCACTGTATCACTGTCATTTTCGTTTTTGTCAGCAACTCGTCCCGACCAAATCGTATTGTCGATGGCGATCAGACCTTGAGTACGTAACAATTTTAGACTTCGTTCGTAGTAATTGTCGTAGTTAGTCTTGTCGGCATCAATGAAGGCAAAGTCAAACGTCTCCGCTTGTCCGTCGGCCAGCAACTCGTCAAGGGTTTCCAGGGCTGGACGTAGCCGCAGATCGATCTTCTTTTCGACCCCGGCCTCTTTCCAATAAGGGCGCCCGATAGACGTATATTCTTCGCTGACATCACACGCGACAATACGTCCATCTTCCGGCAACCCTAGCGCGACCCAAAGAGAGCTGTAGCCGGTAAAGACGCCCACTTCTAAAGTCTTCTTTGCTTGTATTAACTTAACGAGGAGCAGCATGAACTGAGCTTGATCGGGACTGATCTGCATCTGCGCCATCGGAAGTTTTTGAGTCTCTTCGCGCAGTCGGCGCGCTACTTCGGGCTCACGAACTGAAGTGTTGATTACGTATTGATACGCAGTCTGATCAAAAGCAAAGTGCCTGGACATTATTAGTGCCTCCGTTTTGAGATTAAGTTCGCCAAAGATTACGTTGCGGGAAGCTATTCAATTGACGCGGCTAACTTTATCGGAGCAGCTGCTTGAAAGGCTTGATTTGCCAGTTCAGTTACGGTGTCCCAATCGACCTCGGCAAGATCCAATCGAATCCCCACCCAACCTCGCGGCCCCACATACGCGGGTACAAAGAAGCTCTCCGCATCGTCTCTAATCAATCGGCGTTGTTCATTGAGCGTAGACTTACAACTGAATGCGATCATTCCGTCGCCGTGATGGTCGAAAAGGTAGTAGGCAAAAATCTTTTTGCGAATGCGAAAGCTTAGATGGCCTTCCCCAACTGTTTCATATACGACCTCGGGAAGCGTGCTACAGATCTTGATCAGCTGCTCACGACGTTTGTTTGCATGAAGTAATTGCTTCGCCGAAAGCGCCATAGTTCGACACGTCCACTAGGTCGTTTTACCTTATCGCGACCTTCAAGGTGTAGTTTGTTGCGCCACGTCCCTCATTAACGATTGATAGGAGGTGATCACCGCCGGTCATCTCGACATTAAAGTTTTTTCCACTTGCCGATCCTGCATTTACCAGTACTGCGCCATTAGCCGAAGTAATTTGAATAGACAGCACCTGGCCGGCGCGACCGTTAATCACATATTCCGTATAGCCCTTGCCTTCGATGCTTCCATTTAATGTTGCCGAACTGGCGCCACGACGAAAGCTGATCCGCTTCTGCGCCAACACAAACGCGCTGGAGACAATAATAGTCAGACTTAAAGCCACCACTTGAAGACCTGTTTTTCGGAGCATTCTAAAGTTGCCCTCCTTGAGAATCGTAGAGCGTTTGCACTGAGTATATCGCACCTTACACCGCCGGCTTTAAGCAGGTGGTAATCAAGTTCAACCTACAGCCACCTAATCTCCCAGGGCGCGCGGCGAAAGCGCGCGAAGCAATCAAAGAGTGCGCTGGGTTGGTGAAAACCGAATCTCCAGCCGCATAATGCCGGTGGTATCGGGCCGCTGCCAAAACACGCTGCGGTATTTTTGCCGCCTCCTGCGGGAAGTTTCCCGCACCCGTCTCACCTCGGGTTTATTCCGCTTGAAAGACGTCACCCGCAATGAGGTGTGCGGGCACCGTACCGCATCCATGAAACGCAGTTATGCAAAACCTCAATAACTATGTCTCTCGTGCCGTGGCCCAATCGTTGCTCTGTCCCTCCTCGCTTCGATGGACAATGAGAAGACTATCGACACAGATGAAACTTCGCGTGAGTTAGTCGTCGAGATTCTCCGCTATCTAGTTGTTCACCCGAAAGCCAAAGACACTCTCAACGGTATCTTGAACTGGTGGTTAACCGGTCTGGGAGTCAAAACAAGCAAGGTGGAGCAAAGTCTCGAATCGCTGGTTTCGCAGGGTTGGTTGATAGCTCGCAGTTCACCGCAGTCCGAGACAATTTATTCACTAAACGAAAACGTCGTCGATCAGATTCAGAAGTTTCTAGGGGGCCAACCAACCCAGCCATAAGACCGCAAACGGCCGCCCCAACTCACATTGATTTAATAGCTTGGTAAGGAGGAATCTCAATGGTAACGCCTGCGCTTAGTTACCCCGGTGTTTACGTCCAGGAGGTGCCCAGTGGAGTTCGCACCATCGTCGGCGTTGGAACTTCGATCGGCATGTTCATTGGCACAGCCAAGAAAGGACCGATCAATCGACCTGTTCGCTGCGTTAGTTTCCTCGACTATTCAAGGGTCTATGGAGAAGACTCGACTGGCGGCGACCTCGTTCGCTTCGTCAAACTCTTCTTCCTGAATGGCGGTACCGATTGTTATGTGATGCGGATCGCGAACGGCGCCATCCAGTCGTCAATCACACTCCGGAACGAAGCCGGCGCCGCGACGCTCAGACTAACTGCGAAGGATGCAGGCGTGACCGGAAATGACATACGCGCTTTCGTCACCTATTCCGGCGGTCAACCAGAAGTCACTTTTAATTTGGAAGTCTTCCGTTTTGAGCTGGATTCCGCCGGTACCCGCGTAAAGAAAGATACCGAAAGTTGGACCGGGTTGAGCATGGACCCGGCTTCGCCGTCATACGCGCAGGACTTTCTTACCCAAAACTCAAGACTTGTGGGTGCAACCGACCTTGGCGTAGGGGCAGCTGCTGCCGGGTCGTCCCTTAGTGGTCGTTCGCTGACAGCGGCAAATCTGACCGCGCTGTTGGGTACGAATCCTGTGTTCTTCATAAGTGTTGATGGAAGTCGTTTCATCAGGGTTGATGTCACAGGTTTTCCCGCAACAGCCGCGGGAATTCAGAATGCTATTAACGCCAGGTTTGTCGCCGAGGGAATGGCCGCCACGACTGTGGTCGTCGCATCCGTGGCAGGCGTTGTGGGATTGGGTAATCGTATCCAGATAACTTCCGGTGGCGCGGGTGATGTGTTTGTACGGCCCGCCCCTGAAGCGGGAGACCTGGCGGTACCGTTGATGCTGGGTACAGCGCAGGGCGGTATTGAAGTATCTCGACATGCAGTGCGTCGACCAGCGCCAACTGGAGTGAGCACGATGGTCACGTTGGCCCAGCTCAACGCTTTTGCGAGTGCCAATGCGAGCGCAGTCAATTCACTTACGCTCGAGGCTCTTGATGTTTTAGGAATTCCCGTCGGCGTTCCGATCCCACTCAATGTAGAAACTGTTCTAGGCGCGCGGGTGGTTGTTGACGCTTTCGCGAGTTCGCCAAACGGTAACAGTGATGGTGTGCGCGAAAAGCTTGCGCTCATTGCTCAAGCAATTAACAACTTTACGCCACCAATTCCTACGCAAAAGTTTTCATGGAAGGCGGAAGTTTGGGGAAGTCGACTCGGTATTCAACCCGGGAGTATCTACGACGATAACTACATTTCACCCGCGATCGTCGCTGCTCCAGCTGCGTTTGCCGCTTTTTTCAATGCTCCGAACGTTCATTACTTCCGTCTCGGTCTCGGTGGCGCCGGTACACAAACAGCGCCAGTCGTGGGCAACGACGGTGGCAAGCCGTTAGCAGCAGACTATGACGTGGCCTACGACATCATCGACAGGGAAGTTGACCTGTTCAACCTGATGGTCCTGCCTCCAGATGCCGCAGTGCCTGTTCAGTCGCTTTATCCAATCGCGAGTGTTCGCTGTAAAAACCGTCGCGCTTTTCTGTTGATGGATCCGCCAGATTCGTGGACTGACGCGCAAACGGCTTCGACTGGCGTCAATGCGCTTCGCGTCGGACTGGTGAAGGACTACAGCGCGCTCTTTTTTCCACAGATCACAATCGACGAGAGCGGTCTCAAAAAGAACATCGGTCCCTCAGGCGCGATCGCGGGGCTGTGTGCCCGAATCGACAGTACGCGCGGAGTTTGGAAGGCGCCGGCTGGAACGGAAGCGGATCTACGCGGTGTGGTCGGGCTGAAACAACGCTTTTCCGACGGTGAGAACGGCATCTTGAATCCGCGGGCCGTTAATACGTTACGAGTTTTCCCGAATGGCATTGTGAACTGGGGCGCACGCACGATGGATGGCGACGACGGTTTCGGCAGTGAATACAAATACATCCCGATTCGACGTCTCGCCCTGTTCATCGAAGAGAGTTTGTATCGTGGTTTGAAGTGGGTCGTGTTTGAACCAAACGACGAACCGCTTTACGCACAGATACGACTTAACGTCGGGTCGTTTATGCACAACCTGTTTCGGCAGGGCGCGTTCCAGGGTAAGAAACCGGCAGACGCATATTTCGTTAAGTGCGACACGGAGACCACGACCCAGGCTGATCGAAACCTGGGGATCGTCAACATCTGGGTTGGCTTTGCTCCACTGAAGCCCGCCGAGTTTGTGATCCTCTACCTGCAACAGATGGCCGGACAGATCGAAACCTAATTTTGAATTGGAGCTGAATGAATCATGGCTGCACCGCAATTTCCAGTAAACACGAGCCGCTTCGATCCTTACAAGAACATGAAATTCCGTATCAAGTGGGACGGAAAATACGTGGCTGGTGTCAGCAAAATAAGTGCACTCAAGCGCAGCACCGAGCCGGTCACTCACAGAGAGGGAGGTGACCCGAGTACGTCTCGTGTCTCGCCGAGTGTTTGGAAGTTTGAACCGATAACGCTCGAACGCGGTGTCACTCACGACCCCGAATTCGAAGCATGGGCCAATCTCATTTACAACACCGATGGCGACTTCGCGATCTCTCTCGAGAAGTTTCGCAAAGACATCATCATCGAGTTGTTGAATGAGCAAGGCGCAATAGCCAAGGCTTACAAAATTTACCGGTGCTGGGTCAGTGAGTACCAGGCGTTACCAGAACTCGATGCCAATGCTCATGCGATCGCGATCGAGCACATGGTCTTGCAGAACGAAGGTTGGGAACGCGACGTCGCCGTATCTGAACCGAAACAAACGTAATGCTCTCTAGTGCTTTCCCCGCGTCTCTGTGCCTCTGTGGTTCAACTAGTCAAGGCATCCATTAACCTCAGAGTCACAGCGTCCCAGGGACTTCGCAGAGAAAACCAAAAGCATGTTTATTGAGAACATTCCACTGCGTTTTGTCGGACCGGGAATCGTCGCCAGCCTTCGTGAGTTGACTGGCCGCGATGAATTCGGAGTTTTAGGTGCGAACACCGCCAACGCGATCAAGTTGCTCTCGACCTTACTCGAGGAGTCTAGCCCCGAACTGAGAGCGGCAGATCTCGTTGCGTCGGACCGAGATCGTTTGCTGGCAGCAGTCTACGAACGGGCGTTTGGCGATCGAATTGAAAGCACGCTCGTCTGTGCACATTGCGAACTGCCTTTTGATCTCGATTTTTCGCTTCGGCGCGTAATTCAGGCAGTCGATGAACGAACCTCAGGTGAACGCTGGCGCGTCCTGGGCGACGGACTTTTTGAAAGTTCAAGCGGAACAAAGTTTCGACTCCCAACCGGCAGAGACGAACTCGAGCTGGCAGCCATTGCGCCTGAGCCTGTTGGGTCGATGTTGTTGAAAAGATGTGCCGAGGCGAGCGAGTGGTCGGAAGATCAAACTGCGTTTGAGGAATTGTTGGAGCGAGTCGCACCCTTGCTCGATTTCGAACTCGTTGCGTCCTGCGCTGAGTGCAAACATGTGCACACCATCCAGTTCGACATCCAGACTTACGTGCTCGGCGCAATCATAGCCGAACGAAGACGCCTACTGGCGGAGATCAATCGACTGGCCCGCGCCTA
>QHXL01000500.1:5934-8910 GCA_003222935.1 Acidobacteriota bacterium | reverse complement strand
GCGCTTCGGTGAGTCAACTTCGACTGCGGGAAGTTTTGGTTTTGGTCCAGGTGGTAGTGCGGCAGCAGGGAACCGACGCATTCAACTTCAAGTCCGATTCTCTTTCTAGTCCTTCTCTATGCTACCTCTGAGTCCACCGTGTCTTCTTAGAAACGCGAGCGTTAGGAGCGTCGGGAGCCAGTCTTCACTCCGGTAGGAGTGCCATGTCTATAGCATCGGCAAGCATAGGACCTCCAGCGCGGTTCGGCGGGCCGGAACGAAGTTGAGTAGTTAAGGACTAGTTGCGTTCCGGCCCGCCGAACCGCGCCTCGGGACATCGATGACGTGACTATAAACATGGCACTCCTACCGGAGTGAAGACCTGCTACGAAAGTTTCATCTTGTTATCTGCTTGTCGAGACGAGCAAAGCAGCTCTGTGGTTCAACTAGCCTGCGCATTCCTTAACATACAAGACGCAGAGAATGCACAGAGATCTGGAACGAATAGCCACACAAGTGTGACAAGCGCTCGCTAAGGTTCGGTCAAGTTTTGACTAAACAAGGAGCGAGTACATGAAAGTTGCTGAGTTTCTTCTGAACGAAATGAATCGAGAAGTTGAACGCTCTCGTAGAGCCCTCGAAGAGGTTCCTTCAGGTAAACACGATTGGAAGCCGCACGAAAAATCTATGATCTTTGGCTACCTTGCCGACATGGTGGCGACGATCCCAACGTGGATCACAATGCAGATCAAAGAAGACCAACTGGATGTTGCGCCTGAGGGCGGGTCGAAAATGAAGCGAGAACCGAAGGAGACGAGCGAGGCATTGGTGAAGGCGCTCGAGGAGTCAGCTGCTGCCGCGCGTGCTGCCTTTGAAAGCACAACTGATGAACATTTAGCGACTAACTGGAAGTTGTTAGCTCGAGGCCAGGTGGTCGCCGAGGCGCCTCGTTACGAGATGATTCAAGATACGATCAACCACTGGTCGCATCATCGCGGACAGATGACTGTGTATTTGCGATTGCTGGGAGCCAAGGTCCCGTCGATCTATGGCCCATCAGCGGACGATAATAGTTTCAAGTAGGACAGCGAGATCCCAGAACACGAGCGCGAAGCTACAAGCTCTTGGTTAGGTGACGTTGTTTGCAAAAAAGCGCCGGCTTCCAAACTTAAAAGCACCTTTCCGGGCACGCTGAAACCGCACTCAGAGTTCTTCAGACATCACTGGCTAAATCCGGGTTTCATCGAGTTTGGCTGGAAAATTTTGCTTTGCTGACTCGGTAAATGAATACCGCAGCAGCAAGACAGAATACGGCCACAACAGGAAAGCCAACCCGCACAAACAAGCGTTCACGCGAAAGCGCTGCTTCAAGTGATTCTACCGAGCGACCATTTACCCATAAGCCGTACGACTTGACCGCGCCATCAATCGGGACATTCGTGGAATCGGGGTCGATATAGGTTCTAACTTCTACCCCATGCTCCCTAAGTACATTACTGGCAGTGCTTTTGTTGAGCACCGTGGGCCAAAACTTCTGACCGTCCATGAGAACCACGATCGTTTTGGGGTTGGTATGTCCGTGAACATAGTACGAGTCAAGATTTCCTCGCACTTCTAAAAGGTCAGTTGTTTTAAGTACCGGATAAGTAAGCGTCAGCACAAAAAAGAATAGGCTAACGCCAACTATGAATATCGGTAATGCGTACAGACTTATCACTCTCGATAGGACGGTCATTATCTCGCTTTCAACGCCGCAGATTTCCGATCTCAGAATAAGTCTTAGCTACCAAACCTTACCACTAGACCTTCGCTAATCACATTTTAAAGGGGCTCAGAATATCCGAGTCCCCTTTCTGAGATCTGCGATCCGAGATCTTTACTTATTCTGCTCTTCAATCTGCGCACGAAGTCGATCGTCCTGTTCCTTGAGTTCGGGCGTGTACTCTGCGCCGAAATCCTGGGGGTCGAATATCTGTCGGATCTCGACCTCAGATGTCTCTTCCATCGGGTTCGGACATTTCTTAAGCCACTCGACCGCCTCGTCCATCGACTTCACTTTCCAAATCCAGTAGCCGGCAATCAATTCCCTGGTCTCAGCAAATGGACCATCAATCACCGTTCGCTTGGTGCCGTCAAACCGCACCCGCTTTCCTTTCGAACTTGGATGAAGTCCTTCACCCGCCTGCATGACTCCAGCTTTGACTAATTCTTCGTTGTAATTACCCATCTCGGTGAGCAATTTCTCACTCGGCATCGCGCCGTCTTCATAGTCCTTATTGCCCTTGATAATCACCATTACTCGCATTGATTTCTCTCCTCAAATTTATTTAAGACGTCTTATTAAACGTCCATTTTTGCTTCTCTACATAGAAATCGAACGACACGGCGCCAGATCGACAACTCCCACAAGATTTTTCGGCGCCGAATGTCCGATATGCGTCTGTCTTGTCGTGCGATATCAGACCCTGGATGGCTCACGTCACGACAAGCTGAAGAGGCTCTTGCAAATGTCTCATCTCGCTGTCGTTCAGAGAATCTAAATCTGAGATACCACCGGCTTTAGCCGCGTGGAGCTTCAACTTGTCGCTAGGACGCTTGTGAGGAAAACCCTGAGATACCACCGACTTCAGTCGCGTGGAGTCTCAGTTTTTGGGCTCACAACCAACAGTAAATGGCAGAAATTGAAACTCCACGCGACTGAAGTCGGTGGTATCTTTCCAAAGTCGAGCTGGTGAGTTCTAGTATGAAGTTGAACCTCCACGCGGCTGAAGCCGGTGGTATCTGAGTCTTTATTCATCCTCCGAGAATGCGAGTTTTGCAAAAGTCTCTAAAGCATATCGGACAACTTTGCTATAAACCTACATTGTGCAGCCATGATCGTTCACCTAATCGACGGCACTTACGAACTCTTTCGACACTTTTACGGCGTTCGGAGATTCACTAAATCCGATCCTCCATTTGGCGCGGTTGTTGGTGTGCTTCGTGGAGTTCTTCAAT
>QHXL01000500.1:0-5910 GCA_003222935.1 Acidobacteriota bacterium | reverse complement strand
ACTTTGGGCGGGATACAAAACCGGCGCGGGCATAGAGCCAGTGTTGCGCGCCCAGTTCATTCCACTTGAAGAAGCACTTCTGGCTATGGGTGTAACAGTTTGGCCCATGGTCGAACTCGAGGCCGATGACGCGCTCGCTTCGGCCGCCTACCTTGCGTCACAAGATGAACGCGTGGAAAAGATTTGTATTTGGACTCCGGACAAAGACCTGGCCCAATGCGTCGTCGAGGATCGAGTTGTCCAGGTGGATGGTCGACGTGGAATCATTCGCAATGCCGAGGGCGTACGCGCAAAGTTCGGCGTTGCTCCTGAACTTATCGCCGACTATCTGGCCCTGGTTGGCGACAGTGCTGACGGCTACCCGGGAATCAAGGGATGTGGAGCGAAGACTGCTGCTTCACTGCTCAACCGATTGGGTCCAATTGAGAGTTTCCCGGCGGATATTCTAAAGGACAAACATCAGGAGGCGTTGCTGTTCAAAGATCTTGCGACCCTGAGGACCAACGCTCCGCTCTTCGATGACGTTGACGAACTGCTCTGGACCGGAGCGACGAAGAGCTTTTCTGCGGTCACCGAGAAAATCGGTGAACCCCGACTGCTCGCACGCGTCCAGGAACTCGAGAAGAAACTCGGCTAGGTTTCTCTGTGCTTCCTCTGTGCCTCTGGGTCTCTGTGGTTTATTAACTCAGCAACTCACTCAACCACAGAGACCCAGAGGCACAGAGGTAGCACAGAGACTTGGAAAGAATTCCGAAGTTCGTATAACCACGTGACTTCCAAAATCTTTCTGGCGTTCTGCACGACTCAAGACTAAACTAAGCGCCACCTCACAAAGCAGACCCACGAGGTAACGGATGGATCGCGAAGCTAACCGACGGCGACTCCAATACATTCCCGAAAGATGGCGGGACGTTGACGTCCGCGAGACGGACTGTATTCCCCGTCCAGCGCGAACGAATGAGAATCCCACGATTCGAGAACAAACCCTGGTGCTCGACCTGCTCGGCCGAATCAATTACAAGATCATCAGCGGTAATAGAGTCTATGTAGAAGTAGGCGGGATTGTTTACAAAACACTCTACGGTGGTTACTGGCGAAGCGTCTTCACCGGGCTGGAACACTATCTGCTGAGATGTGAGCAAGTCTCAGATTGCGTTTGGGCAGATGAGAGCGAAACATCTGCGGTAGTTGATTTGCCGATCGCCTATTCAAAGGAAGGTTGGACAGCCAGCGGCCACTCGCTTTCGTTTATGCTCTCGCGAGATTGAGTGATTGAGTGCTGCGATTTAATTATTTGGAATTATCGTCGCGTCCATCGACTGCACGTATTCTTCAAACTCCTCCCGGTCCTCTTCACCAAACAACATTCCCGGAACGTCGTTGATCACAATGTACTTCGGCAGGGCAGTTTGTAACTCATGACTGGGTTGGGCTCCCGCGTTACATTTGTTTTTGCACTGCCAGTAGTCGAAGCGAACTGTCGGCGCACTTGCACCGACTGCAGCGCTAAAAGGTTCCCAGTGATGCTTGCAAACATCACATTGCAACACCGGCAACCAGCCTTTAAGACTTACACCAACTTTCTTGAGATCTCGTTCAAGAGTGTTTCGATTCATGAGGATTCACCTCCATGCCCGTCGGGATTTGTAATTTGGGGTGAGGGATTCTAACCGACTTTCTCAAAGTGGGCCACGCTTTTCTCTGTGAAAACTCTGCATCTCTTGGTCTCTACGGTTAATAAGGTCGACTAATAGAATGTTATCGAGAGTGCTCACGAGTCGGTCAGCGTCCTCGCGAGTGAACGGCATAGGCGGGCGAATCTTCAGCACGTTATGAAATGGGCCATCCGTTCCCAGTAATATTCCTGAGTCTCGCATCCCATTTACAACAACGTCAGCCTCTGCAGTTGCCGGCTCACGCGTGTCTCTACTCTTAACTAACTCAACTCCTAAGAACATTCCCGACCCGCGTACGTCGCCGATGATCTCGTGTCGACTCATCAATTCACGAAGTCCTCCCAGCATTGAATCTCCAACCGCCATGGCGTGAGACTGCAACTGTTCTTCGAGCACCACATTCAGCACCTCAACTCCGATGGCGCACGAAACGTTGTTGCCTCCAAACGTGCTGAAAAACTCCATGCCGTTTTCAAACGATGACGCAATTTCACGCGTGGTTACAACTGCTCCAATCGGATGTCCGTTACCAATGGGCTTTCCTAAAACAACTATGTCGGGAGTGACATCGTAACTTTCGAACCCCCAGAAGTGTTTACCAATGCGTCCATATCCTGTCTGCACTTCGTCAGCAATACATAGACCTCCGGCAGCGCGTATTTCAGTGTAGACCGCACCGAGATAATCCTCCGGGGGAGTGATTCAGCAATAAAGCCACAAAGATGCCCGCGACCGATCTTTTCGAGGACTTCCTTGACGTGACGCACATACTTTTCACTTGCCTCGTCGTCCTCCGCTCGATACAGACCTCTATACAGGTCGGGTAATGGAACTTTATGAACCCACTGTGGCGCACCTGAGCCACCTGGTCCATCGTGTTTGTAAGGACTGATATCGATCAGGGTGGTCGTATTGCCGTGATAGGCATGATCAAGAACAACTAAGTCGCGCGCTCCCGTGTGTGCTCGAGCGAGACGTAGTGCGAGTTCGTTAGCTTCACTTCCGGAGTTAACAAAGAAACAAACATTCAGCGAGTCCGGTAGTGTCGCGGTTAGTCGTTCGGCGTAACTAATGATCTGGTCGCCGAGGTACCTGGTGTTTGTGTTGAGGATGGCCATTTGATCTTGAGCGGCTTTGACTACTCGCGGGTGACAATGACCTACATGTGCGACGTTGTTGTAAGCGTCGAGATACTGGCGTCCTTCGTCGTCGTATAGGTATTGCATCTCACCGCGCACGATCTTGAGAGGATTCTTGTACGCGATACTAAGATTGCCGGCGAAAAACTGGCCTCGCGCGGCGAGTGTTTGTGCCTTGGAAGGCGAAGGGTTGTTGCTCATCAGTTTGGCCAGTTAACTTTTAGGTTCTGATAATTCTCTTAACCGCGAAGCGGTTGCGACCCAGAGCCCAGGGTTGCCGAGCTTTGGCGGCTACCCTGGGTAGATGGCCACCCGTTTCGACGCAACCCCGTTGGGGTTGGATTGCTTGTACGTCTTTTCCCAGGGTAGCTGCCAAAGCGCAGCAACCCTGGGCTTTGGGTCGCAACCGCTTTGCGGTAAAAGACCTTGATCAAATTCGTCAGCCTGAGACGAACTTACTTTCGCAAATTCGCTTAATTAACTTCGACACCTCACTGCCGTCGATCTCCAACAGCCCCGGCAAACTTCCTTTTATCGAGCGTTGACTGATATCCAAATATGCATTTCCTGGTTGCTGGGCTTGCTGATGTGCCGCCAGACAAACGCTCATACACAGACGCATAAGCATCAGCGGCCATACTGACTCCACTTCGTCTGCATTCAATTGCCACCGCGAAACATATCCGCAAACAACGTCGCTAACGACCGACAAAGGATCCATTTCGTCCAGAACCGCGTAGGCAAGCGCCACCGAAAGTTCCCCGACTGTGTAGCTGTAAATCATATCGCCGAAGTCGATCACGCCTAGCGTAGCGCTCTCTTCGTCAACAATGATGTTGTAATCATTGAAGTCGCCGTGGATCACACTGCACGGCAGAGCGGTTAACTTAAGTGCCTTAAATTCTGCGACGCACCGCTCTACCTGCGACCTCAACTCACCAGGTTCAACTAACGCTATGTAACCGTCGACAACGTCATGGAGAGCCGTCTGATCGAAACTTGAAAGAGCTTTCGTTAACACACCCAGGGTTCTACCCAGTTCCACCAGCCACTTCGGTTGGCTTTTGATTTTTGCAAACGGGACACCGGGGAGATAGCCAACAAGACGCACATAGTGCTTTGCCCCCGACAGTGAAACGAGTTCTGAAATTGAATTCTCTGAACGCGACAACACAACCGTAGCACTGAGCACGCCGCGGCTATGCAGATGGTCCATTGCATTGTTTTGTGCCTCGAGTAATTCGCGACTCTCAAGGGAGTTGGCAATTTTCAAGACAAAGCGTTCGCCTGTATCTGCAACGACCAGGAAGTTCTGGTCGCGCTCGCTTGCCAACGCCTCAGCCGACACGTCCATGCCGTAGAGACTCTTTAGAATCTCAACAGCCTCGCCAATGTTGAATTTCGGAGCGTGGTCGAGTAGCGACATGTTTTGTTACTTCAGAATAACTGAGCCGACAAAGGTCAGCCCAGTTATAATCAGCCCATGAGCCTAATTTCCACTCTTGCGATCGCCATGGGATCGGCCTGGGTTTCGGGCATTAACCTCTATGCTTGTGTTGCGACGTTGGGTTTGTTGAGCCGATTCGCTCACCTTCCGCTTCCAGGTGAACTCGACGCGCTAACGAGTTGGTGGGTAATCGGAGTTGCCGTTGCGTTGTATATCGTAGAGTTCGTAGCCGACAAAGTGCCATGGATAGATAGTACCTGGGATGTTATTCACACTTTCATTCGCGTGCCGGCCGGAGCCGTACTTGCCGCCGCGGCACTTGGCGATTTCGATCGCAGCATTCAAGTGATAGCACTATTGCTTGGCGGCGGACTGGCGTTAAGTTCACACGGAACCAAAGCAGCTACCAGGGCTATCCTCAACACGAGTCCAGAACCTGTTTCCAATGTCCTTGCGAGTATTGTCGAAGACGTGGTCGCGATTTCAGCGACGATTGCTTCAGTATTCTTTCCGATCCTCCTGTTCATTATCGTTGCTTTAGGCGTAGGCATTTCAGTCTACCTTTTCCACCGCATACTCAAGTTCTTCCGAACTGTTTCGCGCAAGATCAGCGGATGGTTAGCGCCAGCATGAGATTTACAAGTACACGTGACCGCCTTATGCTCTAACGCTTTAAACCTTCGGCTAAGCTTCCTAAATAAGTAACTGAATGCCTGCCCTTGGAGGACGACCCATGTACCGCTCTCTTTTTCTGTTACTCGCAGTCTTGACGCTTGGCTCAGCTACTTTCGCACAGTCGTCCCTGAAACCTGAGAACGTCGACCCTGGCATGTTCAAGGGGTTACGCTACCGCCTCGTTGGGCCATCGCGCGGTGGCCGCGTCACAACAGTCACAGGTGTGCCCTCACAACCAAAGACTTTCTACATGGGTGTTGCGAGCGGTGGATTGTTTCGCACCACTGATAGCGGCGCGACATGGATTCCAATCACAGACGGCAAAGTGCCACTCGGATCGATAGGTTGTGTCGCCGTAGCGGACTCTGACCCGGCGGTAATCTACCTTGGCACTGGATCAGACGGTGTTCGCAGCAACGTCTCCACTGGACGTGGCATGTACAAATCGACCGATGGCGGCAGTACATGGAAAGCCATTGGACTTTACAAAGCGGGTCAGATTGGCGGAGTTCGAATTCACCCGACAAATCCAGACATTGTTTGGGTCTCGGCAGTTGGCGACATTTTTAAGTCGAATGCTGAGCGAGGCGTGTTCAAGACAACTGACGGCTGACAAACATGGCGCAAAGTATTGTTCGTCTCCGATGAAATTGGCGCGATGGACGTCGAGCTTCAGCCAGGAAATCCAAATGTTGTTTACGCGTGGATGTCGCGACTCGAACGGAAACCATGGACAATTATCAGTGGCTCACGTGAAGGCGGGTTTTATAAGAGTACGGATGCAGGCGAACACTTTACAAAGATATCAACTGGTTTACCCGGCGAGTTGATCGGCAAAGCAAACTTGGCAGTGACCGCTGCTAAACCCGATCGAGTTTACGCGCTCATCGAAGCAAAACCTGGTGGAGGTTTTTATCGATCGGACGACAGCGGGCAAACATGGAACTTGATGAATTCGCAGGGTTCGTTAATT
>QHXL01000099.1:35075-35555 GCA_003222935.1 Acidobacteriota bacterium | reverse complement strand
GATCCAGATCATGTCTGAATATACTGCATCATTGCCGCTCTCGCAGAAACCCAAACGCTCGTATAGTCGAATTGCTGGTGATGCAGTTCTGACACGCAGTTTAAGTCGCTTGTCGCTCGCAGCAGATTCCTCGATCAAACCGTTAATTACGTGGCTCCCAATACCGGCGTTTCTATATTCGGTTAAGAGAGCGATGTCTACCAGCCGTATCGCTGACTCGGTTCTGTCCACGAGTATTCTGCCAACAGCACTGCCGTTCAAAAGAATAATTTGATTATCAACCTTAGGATAGGTCCGCTCGCGAGCAAGAAACTGCATTTTGATAAAGGTGAGCTTTTGGTTCTCATCCCAACCCAGGCCTTCGAGTTCTTCGCTACGAGTGCTCGCGTAAACTTCAAGCAAAAAAGGCTCGTCAGCTGCCGTCGCTTCACGCAAGTTGATGTTCACACGCACTTTCCTGATCTTGAGAGCTATTGTTTG
>QHXL01000099.1:24325-35057 GCA_003222935.1 Acidobacteriota bacterium | reverse complement strand
CGCATCGGTATAGTTTGACTTCGATTGTTCCATCGCACTAAGAATAATCTGCTTCTTAGTCTGAGTAACGGCATCGTGATAATTCGTGCTTGGTGAAATGTTAGATTCTGTCTCAAGCAAAGTTTCTGGCAAATCCTCGGGTAGGATTAAATCAGTCGAGCCAAGGACCACTGCGCGTTCGATCGCATTTTCAAACTCACGCACGTTGCCAGGCCAATCGTAACTACTTAAATAAGTTCGGGCTTCCGTCGAGACACCGATAATTCGCCGGTTACATTTGCTGCTGTACTTCTGCGCAAAATAACTTGCGAGCAGGGGGATGTCTTCTTTTCGGTCCTTCAATCTTGGCATCTCAAACGACACAACATTAAGTCGATAGAAAAGGTCCTGCCTGAACTCACCTGACGCAATCGCGTCTTCAAGATTTTTATTTGTCGCGGCAATAAGACGAAGATCGACCTTTATCGTTAGCGTTCCGCCAACGCGTTCGAACTCACGCTCCTGCAGAACTCGCAGTAGTTTTACCTGTAGCGACGGCGTAAGTTCGCCAATCTCGTCAAGAAATACTGTCCCGCCGTCGGCTGTCTCGAGTCGACCTTTCTTTTGCGTGAATGCCCCGGTGAATGCGCCTTTTTCATGACCAAACAGTTCGCTCTCCAAAAGCGTATCGGTTAGTGCGGCACAATTGACGGCCATGAAAGGCTTCTGTGAACGTTTGCTATTGCGGTGAATCGCACGGGCCGCCAACTCTTTACCGGTGCCACTTTCGCCAACTATCAAGACAGTTGACTCGGTCGGCGCCACCTTCGAAATAAAATGATAGACGCGTTGCATCGCAGCACTTTCGCCGATCATGTTGTGTTCGATGTTTACATCTTCGAGGAGTCGTTGGTTCTCACTTTCCAACCATTCAAAGTGGCGCGCATTTTCAATCGCCACAGCTGAAATGCATGAGATGGCAGTCACTAACTGCAAATGATCTTTATTGAACCGGTCGCCTTTTAGCGGTGTGTCGAGATACAAGACGCCTAACTTGCGATCCAACATCATTAACGGCACACACATGACAGAAACGGCCTGAGACTGGATCAAACTATCACTCGTTAATTCCTCGTCGTTCTCAAGGTCGGAAGTTAAGAGGGCCACTCCTTCTCTTAATACCTGCTGTGCGATTGTTTTACTCACCGTTACTGACTGGTTTCGACCTTCGGCGCGATCCAGTGCGAATACTGAGTTGTCGTCGAGTGACTCATTCGCCGTTAGCAGTATCGCTCCGTGTTGAGCCGGGACAACTTCGAAGAGAAGCTCAAGTAAACGTTGCTGGAGGTCTTCAAGACCACGAATGGCATTGATCGCTGTGCTGATCTTCATCAACGCACTGAGATCTCGAGCCATCACGTACAGCGCTTCATCGAAACGCAGTTGTACTGTCGATCCACTGAGCACTTGACGATCTTCCAGGTTGACATGACTCGACTTGGAAGGGGTGTCCTCATGGACCAAAAACAAAAACTGCGACTCGCCAATCTTTACGTGGTCCCCATGTTCCAGTCGTCGAGATCTAACTGGCACATCATTAACAAACGTCCCGTTCAAACTTTCGAGATCCGCAATTACATAAGCGTCCTCTTTCTTTTCAATTACTGAATGGCGCCGCGACACGGAAGCGTCGGCGAGACACAAATTCGCCGCCGTTTCACGGCCGATCACAAATGGACCGTCGGCGAGTTTGAATACAGCGCCCTTAAGTTTTCCCGCGATGGCTGTGAGTCGTGGCTCCATGATTGAGATGAGTCAAAGTCTACGCGTGCCTAAGTTTTCAGACAATCATTTCTCTTTGCCAATACCTGGACGAGTTTGCTATCCGACCGGATAAAAAGTCTATCCGAATGGATAGGGATAAGGATCCTCAGCAAATGCCGGCGAACATACAAGTACGCAAATGCTCAATGATTCAACTGCTCAGTTTGGCGATCACTTGTGGCATGCGTCTAGCAATGAGGGATATCGACAAGAATCCTGACCCAAGCAGTAATGCACTAGAGGAGGCAACCATGGCACAACCTATGATCAAAAAGATGACGATGTTGCTGTTGATAGCAACTTTGACTCTCATCAGCGCCGCCGTGTCGGCAAATGGACAATCGTCACGTAACCAAATCGCGAACGTCCCCTTTGAATTCACGATCGGCAGTCAGACTATGCCCGCTGGAAGATACGACGTCGCCCAGATAACGTCAGGTGGAGACACGATACGAGTCAGATCGACCAATCGTTCTCTCTCGGTGATGCGACTTTCAAATGCGCTCGTCAGTACAAGGCCCAGTTCGCGAGCGAAGCTTGTGTTTCACCGTTATGGAAATTCCTACTTCCTGGCTGAAGTTTGGAGTGCAGGCTACTCCACAGGCCGCGTCTTACGTGAGTCGAGTGCCGAAGAAGCCACCCGAACAGAACTCTCAGCGAACCCGAAGACCAGGAATCTAAAGTATGAACGAGTCGAGATTGCACTCGCTCGAAAGTAACCAGGCTGGCGCGGTAGCCCCGCCCGCACGGAAAGCGAGCCCAATAAGGGGTGGCTCGCTTCTCCCCAAAACCAAAACGGCAACCCAACGCCCCCGGGTTGCCGTTTTGGTTTTTAGTTCATCACAGTTCTTAAGGTAGCAACTTCCAATTGTTAGTTGGCTCTGGTGGCACGGTCTTATGTCTTTCTAACCAATCAATGATCAACTCTCGAATCTCCGCGCTAGATCGAAAAACCACGGGCGCAGATTTATACATCGTGTAGCCGCCGCCGCCATTGACGCGATAATTGTTTGTTGCAAGTCGAAACTTTTGATCGGGTCGTACGGGCTGTCCACGAAAACTCAACTTCTGAATTCGATTACCAAAAGGCTTCGAAATGTCGAGTTCGTAATTTACGCCTTCAGCTATGTCGAAGTTGTAGGCAGGAATGCTCGGGTTGATCTGCTCCGCCACAGGTTTACCGGGAACGTATTCCTTGAAGTACTTCGCCGAGTGCTCGAGCGCTTCCTTCAACTGTTGTCCGGTTACTTCCAAAACTGCCAGAGTGTTTTCGTAGACGTAGAGTCCGGCGATATCGCGCACCGTCACCGGACCCTTTGCTATGCGCGCGTCAGAATTAAAAACCGCGACCATCGAAACGTCGGCATTGCCGGCTTCGAGTTGAACCTTTTGAATGAGGTCGATAATTGCGGCGTCGCGGAAACGAGCATCCTTTGCGGTCAACTCGGTTGACGACTCTCCGATTGTGCGAGCCAGCCACGACTGAGTTTCAGAATCATAAGGCTCTGCAAGTTTTACAACTTCCGTGTCAGGTTCCACTCGCTCGTCTGTGGGGATCGTACGTGCAGACTTCGCAACAACTCGCCACCCGGTCGGTGACTTCTCGAGATACACATCGGCGCGTGCCAGGTGTCGCCCCCAGTGATTTGCCTGGGCTAGTAGTACGCCGTTGATGATAAGTGCGGGAACATCGCGATGGGTGTGGCCCATCAAAATCACATCGATCCCGGGTACCTGTTTCGCTATGCCGATTGCTTCGTTTTCATGAAGAACCTGTCCGGGGCTAACTTCACCGGTCCGCAAATCCTCACCGAGGCCCATGTGCATTGCAATTACTACGACATCAACCTTCTCCTTCGCCCGCATTATTGGAACCCATTTTTTTGCTTCGGTAAGTGGGTTCCGAAACTCGAGTCCTGCATAATTTGGTGGATTGTCCCAATTGGGAATGCCAGGAGTTGTCAGACCAAGGATTCCAATCTTCACGCCCGCGACTTCACGAATGAGGTACGGCTGGTAGTGAGTTTTGCCTGTCTTTATGTCGTAAGTATTTGCCGACAGCCAGGGAAATTTAGCTTCCGTTCGCGCCTTCTCGCGTACTGCATTGCCGAAGTTGTATTCATGGTTACCAACAGTCATAGCGTCGTAGTTCAGCGAATTCATCACCCGCATCATCGGGTCTATCGGACCATTATTCTTTCGCGCATGGAATGATTCGAGCGGTGATCCTTGAATAGTGTCGCCCGAATCAACCAGGACGACATTGGGCTGGTCTTTTCGTATTCGCTTGATGAGCGTGGCGACTTTTGCGAGTCCGCGATTGTCTGGTTTATTCGTGTAGTAATCGATCGGGTTGATATTGCCGTGCAGATCGGTCGTGCCCAGGATCGTGATTTGAACTCGCTCGGGTGCGACAAATCCCGACGGCGGGAATGCTGCAACCAATAAGAGGAGCGCTGACAGACATACGGCGACACAGAATATTTTTTTAATGTTCATCTTTTTATCAGAGTGCTTAAAACAAAGGGAGTCGACGCGGCAAGTCTATCGGACAGTGCTAATGCTTTACAAATATCTCAACTGCGCTGACACCGTCGATCGTCACTTCATGTACTTTTTGAAAGTTCGATCGCACAACTTCGAGTTCAGCGCGGTTCTCGAAATACGTGCGCCCACGTTGCGCAATTACATAGACGGTTCCCGATTGGGTCAAAGGACTAAAATCCCCAGCCGAAATTGTTTTTGAATTTAGATCGGTGCGGCCAAACTCTTTCAAGTAATACCTGGTTACTCCCGGGGTCTCGTGAGCGATGGTAGCACCCGGGGGCGCTTGCTCGCAGATGTAGCTGATCGCCTCGCGTAAGCCGTCGTCGTAAAACTCATCATGAGGAAAAAAGAAGCCTGCTTTGCTTGCCGCGAGTTTGTTGGTGTAGAGCGCGTAATGTGGTGCATGAGCGAAGGCTGTCCACGCCGGTACGACAACAAAAAGAGCGACGGCAACTCCAGTAACAACTACCGACGCGTGCTTTGACTCGGGAAATTTCGACTTAGCCCAGTCGATCAGAGCAATCACACCCACAGCAGCAAGCATGTAAACAATCGGCATTAACGAGAGCGTGTAGCGCAACCATTTTCCGCCTATCAATGAGTAGGGAACTATCCAAAACAGAAACATGAAGATCAAAAATGCATAGCCAATCTCTCGTCTTCGTTTTATCGCCACAATCAGCCCGAGTAGAAAACCGGCAACAATGAAGAGTGGAACTTTGATCGCCAAAAACACGAGGTAAAAGTAAACGGGCGTTCCCCCAAAAGGCGAACTCGACATGTTGTTCTTGTAGAGTTGACCGGCAAACAAGTATCCGGAGTGCGATAAAAGTCGCTCACCCATGTAGGCATTCATGTACTGCCAAACTTGTGGCATCAGGAGTGCCGGACTAACGGCGACAAGTACAACACCGATAAGGAGGAAAAACAGAAGCGGTGTCTTCGCGCCCGGTTCTCCCGGCTTTGGCTGGTAAGCATGAAAGTTATGGTGAAAGAGCATATTGAGGCCAAGGTAGTGAGGAAAGTACTTGGAAGCGATCATTAACCCAAAAGCGATGGCGCTGGCGATGTAATTCCGTTGTCTTGCGAGTTTGTTTTGCGGTGCTGACTGTTTTGCTCGAAGGAAGAAGAAGTACGCGAAAAGCATGAAGAACACTAGCAGTGAATCTTCTTTTCCAATGCGATTGTGTGTGATGGCGTTGACGCCGAAAGCCGAGTAATGCAGTTCTGCGATCAAAGAAAGCTCCCGTCAGGAGAAACAGTGGAATCACGGTGAGAGCTCCGATGAGCGCATTCGGAAAGCGAAGTGCTGCCTCTTCACTCGCATTTGGTGCGACGTGCAACGAGAGCAGCATCAAGACCTTCATCACCATCGGATGTTCGGCATTGACTGAGAAGTCGCCTCGCTCGTAGGCATGCACGGCATCCAATTTGTTCATTTCATCCTCGGCAAAACCGATTGCGCCGAGTTGAGTGACACGAAGACCAAGGCCGAGGATAACGAGAAGAACCAAAGTGAGGACGACTGACCAATCGAGGGATCCAACTCCGAGCCGGTCTAAGGCTACACCCGTCCAAAAACGGGGCCTACTCTGAATGTCCACCAATGGGGCGGAAGGACTCAGTTTGAAATTGCCAGACAAACCGACTACCTCTTAGAAAACAGTAGCTGATCCGGGGTCGAAGCTACGGGTTAACTGTCACGGAATATTTACGTCCACTTCCCGACAACTCAGTCAATATTCGTGCCTCGCGTTATGAGCTTTTCGGGAAATGATTTATGGTTATGCCAACCAGGTTGGCCTGCCGGAACTTAACAACAGGTGACGCAATTGTGCGTCCGACTAAGATCGATTTCATCTATGGATAACCTCGTCACTTCCAACATTCGACA
This sequence comes from Acidobacteriota bacterium, assembly GCA_003222935.1. Classification (GTDB taxonomy): domain Bacteria; phylum Acidobacteriota; class Blastocatellia; order Pyrinomonadales; family Pyrinomonadaceae; genus PSRF01. The sequence continues at coordinate 28,813 of QHXL01000099.1, read as the reverse complement.
ACGCCCTGTTCGCACTTTGGTGAGCGTGGCGGGTATAGCCCTGGGCGTTTGCCTGGTGATGCTTTTCACTGGTCTCGCGCGAGGCATGTCCAACGACTTGCAGAAACGCGCCACGAACGTGAAGGCTGAACTGATCTTTATGCGACCCGGCGCTGTCCAGGCGACCGGATCGACCGCAAATCTCGATGTGCGCTATGCCGACCGACTTAGAACAATCGAAGGGGTCGAGGATGCCATCCCGATCATTCGCCACTTTTTTCAAGGGACGAAAGGTATTGGTATTGAACAAATCGATGGAGTGGAGTGGGAAGGCTACTCCAGGATGAACGACATTCGGATTGTCGATGGCCGAGCGCCACAAAGTCCGAATGAGGCTGTGATCGATCAAGTTAAAGCCAGGAACAACAACCTTCGCGTTGGAGACATATTTAAGCCATTTGGTCCCCAAGAGTATCGCATCAGCGGAATCTACTCGCCTGAGTCGGGGGCGCGGGTGAAGTTGACGTTGGCCGGTTTGCAAGAGGCACTTGAAGCGAACGGCAAGTGCACATTCATCTTTGTGAAACTACGTGATTCGAATCAGGTTTCTCAGGTGGCTCAAAGAATAAACACTGAGCTACCGGGAAATACGATCCAGCCGACGGCGGACGTGTTTACGAGTTTCGAAAAGACTATTCCTTACCTTGGTGTGTTCCTGCGTGTCCTGGTAGGACTCTCAGCCGTTGTGAGTGCACTCGTCGTCATGCTGGCGATGTATACGACGATAACTGAGAGGACCCGCGAGATTGGAATTCTCAAAGCAATGGGAGCGTCCAAAGGTTTCATCATAGGCATCATCGAAAAGGAAGCAATACTGATTAGTCTGATTGGATTGTTGGCAGGGTTCGCTGTTTCAGCAATTGCCGGGTACTTAATCCACCAGGTCTACGGCTTGGTTTTTGAATACAGTTGGCAGTGGGCATTAACGGCAGCTTCGATCGGTTTAGTTGGTGGCGTGCTTGGTGCTCTCTATCCGGCAGTGCGTGCTTCGAATCTCGATGCAGTCAGTGCGTTGGCTTACGACTAATACTCTACGTTCTCGCGCTTGAAAGACTTTCAGAAGTGTCCTCATCAACTGAAGTCAGCGAGAATCCTTTTTTCAAAAGCAACGCAACTCCGATCATGCTCCAAAAAATGTCGCGCCCTTTGCGCACGATCGCAAGCGTGACACCAGTGGCCTTAACAAAACCCAGCACTTTCGAAACCTGTTCAGTCCCACCTTCATCGACTCCAACTCTAAATGGCATGAACTTGAACGCCACGTTGATGATTCGATTCACCGATTCAAGAATGAATGCTTGACGCCAGGTTGGAGCCACCGGACTGATAAAAAGGAGGGTGGCATAAATTTCAACAACTCCCGCAAGGTGAAACGCTAAGTCCAGTCCAAAAATGGGAAGTAAACCGCCCTGGTTCCGTTCGTAAAAACCGTAAACACGTTCCTCCAGTGTTTCCGCACGCGGCAAGATCCTCGACATAAAGTTTTTCGCCAGTCCGCGTGAACTCAGAAATCGAATGGTCCTGCTCAGGAATCTTGCCTGACTTCTAACCAGGAGAAATCCCAGGGGAACAATAATGAAGATCGTGATTAGTGCGCCGATGCTCGCATAGCGCAGTGGCTTCGGAAGAGAAAAGCTGAGCAGAAGAGTCGCGGTGCCGGCGAAAATAAAAAGTGCGACCGACAATCCGTAAAGGATGTTTTCAATTGCGAGTGCAGAAAGCCCGACCATTAGCGGGATTCGATCTTTGACGAAGACTGCTTTTGAAGGTTCGCTTACAGCAAAACTCACAAAGGGAATAATGTTTCCGATTGCATCGCCCATCAGTCGGGCCGCGAAAGCATCGCGAAAGCGCAGCCGGTAGGGCTTTTCTACGCAACGAGTCCAGGCGAGTGAACGAACGATGTGGCGGACACTGGAGATGCAGAGAATTAAGAGAAAGCCGACACCAAGGCTGCGAATTCCAGAAAAGACTGTTTCGATGCCAGCTTTGCGAACGAAGTACGCGAACAGCAGCAGCCCGAGTAGACCGAAGATGATGCCAAGTGGAGCAAATCGACGACTCCGAGCTTTCTTATCACTCGTCGAAGTAATCGGGGTCATAGCGTTACGGTAGCACATGGGTAGAACCCCCGAGCAATCAACATACCGGAGGAAGGTCGTGGGTTTTTGGTCTTGGAATGAAGCGGCCTATTAGCCAACTCAAGTAACTGGCCCCTTCCATTGGAAAACACAAATCTCGAACAAAACCAAAAGCCGAAGTCCCAAGTGCAAAGACCTGGCTTTGCCGTCTTTGCCTTTTTACTTTTGGCTTGATTATGATGCAGCGTTCAACTTCATAGCTCAGACAAAACAAGGTGTACGATGAGTCAATCCCAACCAGCAATTGAGCAATTAACCGGTCAACCACTTACCAGTCTTTCTGAAGACGAGCGCATGTTTCGCTCGAGTGTTCGGGAGTTCGCTGAAGGGGAGATACGACCCCGCGTCGAGCAGATGGACGAACATCAAAAACTCGATCCGGCCGTTATCAAACAGTGTTTCGACCTCGGCTTGATGGGAATAGAAACGCCGGAAGAGTTTGGTGGTGCGAGCGCCAATTTCTTTACAGCGATCCTGGCAGTCGAGGAACTATCCCGCGTCGATGCTTCAGTAGGAGTTCTAGTTGACGTGCAAAACACGCTCGTCAATAACGCCTTCATCCGTTGGGGCACACCGGAGCAGAAAGAGAAGTACCTGACCAGGCTAGCCAGCGGAAGCGTTGGCGCCTACGCATTGAGCGAGCCGAGTTCAGGGTCAGACGCATTTGCGATGCAGACGCGCGCCGTTGATAAAGGCGATCACTACGCCATCAACGGACAAAAGCTATGGATCACAAACGGCATCGAAGCAGAGATTTTTGTGTTGTTTGCCAATGCGAATCCCGAAGCCGGATACCGGGGAATCACAGCCTTCATTATTGAAAAGGGCTTTGAAGGTTTTTCAGTTGGCAAGAAAGAAAACAAGCTCGGTATACGAGCGTCGTCAACTGTTGAGCTGATTTTGGAAGATTGCAAAGTTCCGAAAGAAAACGTTCTGGGTGAGACGGGCAAGGGCTACAAGATCTCGATCGAAACTTTGAATGAAGGGCGAATCGGAATAGGTGCCCAAATGATCGGCATTGCTGCCGGCGCGCTCGAGTGCGCGATTGCCTATACCGGTGAGCGCCAACAATTTGGTAAACCAATCAATCAATTCCAGGGTGTGCAATTTCAACTTGCTGAAATGGCCACTGACCTCGAAGCCGCCCGACTTTTGGTTTACAACGCAGCGCGCATGAAAGACGCCGGGATCAATTTTGTGAAAGAAGCGGCGATGGCGAAACTCTACTCCTCCCGCGTAGCCGAAAAAGTCACCTCAAAAGCAATTGAGCTGTACGGTGGTTATGGCTACGTAAAAGATTACCCGGTTGAAAAATACTGGCGCGACTCGAAAATCGGCGCAATCTATGAGGGCACTTCAAACATGCAGTTGCAAACGATCGCAAAGTTGATTATTGGAAAGTAGAAAGCTGGTTGAGTTAGCTATGCAGAATCGTATCGAACTGTTTAAGACAATGCTCGCCAACGATCCCACGAATACAAGTGTGATGTTTGGCCTGGCGAAAGAGTATGAAAAGACAGGGCAGAACGAAGAGTTGATCGAGATGATTACTCGTTACCTCGACGTTTCGGAAGACGAAGGAAACGCCTTTGGGATGTTGGCGAGTGCCTACGAGCGGCTCGGTCAACGCGATAAAGCGAAGGAAGCCTACGAACGCGGAATCGAAACTGCTCAACGTCACGGACACCCTGGCATGGCGGAAGAATATCGAATGACCCTGGCAAGCAACTATGAATACTGATACCAAAGTACTGAAGCTCGTTAGAAAGTCGGAATCGGACACCACTGATGTTGTTAATGAACAACCGCAGGCAGCTCAGCCAGCGCCGGCGCCACGTCCGACGCCTGTCGGAGTGCCTAAGCCGAGAGCATCCACTCCGAAAGCTGTGCAGGCCTTGAAGCCGGCTCCGGCAAAGTCACAAGGTAAATTCGATCTCGATCACAAGACACTGATCGAAATCTATCGAACGATGTACTTGTCGCGGCGTATCGACGACAGAGAGATTCAACTCAAGGGTCAGAACAAGATCTACTTTCAGATAAGTGGCGCCGGACATGAAGCAATACTCGTGGCAGCCGGCATGGCATTGAAAGCGGGCTACGATTGGTTTTATCCGTACTATCGCGATCGAGCGCTTTGTTTGCAGTTGGGCATGACACCACTCGAACAACTACTTGCCGCGGTTGGCTCCGAAGATGACCCAAGCTCACATGGACGACAGATGCCTTCCCACTGGGGACACAAGGATCTGAACATCGTCTCGCAATCATCGCCTACTGGAACCCAACTGCTCCAGGCGGTGGGCTG
>QHXL01000099.1:23049-24255 GCA_003222935.1 Acidobacteriota bacterium | reverse complement strand
ACGACGAAGTAACTTACGTTTCACTTGGCGACGGTACGAGTAGCGAAGGTGAGTTTTGGGAGGCACTAAATACCGCGTGCAATCTGAAACTGCCGGTTGTGTTTCTGCTGGAAGACAACGGCTACGCCATAAGCGTGCCGTCTGAAGTTCAAACCGCCGGCGGCGACGTTTCAAAACTTATCGAGGGTTTCCCATCACTCTACATACAGAGGTGTGATGGAACTGACCCGATTGAGTCGCTGGAAACGATGCGTCGAGCTGTTCAGTATTGTCGCGAGCGCAAAGGGCCATCATACGTTCATGCAAAAGTAATTCGACCTTATTCACACTCTCTGTCAGACGATGAGAAGTTGTATCGACCCGATGAAGAACGCGCCAGCGATGCCGAGCGTGATCCGGTGAAACGATATGGAGCACGTTTGATTGACGAGGGAATCATCGATCAGGACGGGTTGCAAAAGATTAAGGACGAGATTGATAGAGAGGTGGCAGAGGCTGCCGACAAGGCTTTAGGAAGCCCGCAACCAAGTCCGGACAGTGTCACCCGGTATATCTTCTCGCCGGATGTAGACCCAACAGCAAAAGAATTTGACACTGAAGCCGCCGTCGAGTTGTCGGGCAATGCGGGAACGATGGTCGATCTAATCAATCGGTGCTTGCATACCGAGATGGCGCGCGATCCCCGGATAGTCGTGTTTGGTGAAGACGTTGCCGATTGTTCACGTGAGGAGTATCTCGAAACCGTAAAAGGCAAGGGTGGAGTATTCAAAGTTACCGCCAATCTTCAGAGGAAGTTTGGTGGTGCGCGAGTTTTCAATTCACCACTCGCGGAAGCAAACATAGTCGGACGAGCCATCGGCATGGCAACCCGGGGGCTGAAGCCGGTAGTGGAAATACAGTTCTTCGACTACATCTGGCCGGCTATGCACCAGATTAGAAATGAGCTGGCGTTGCTTCGCTGGAGATCTGGAAACGAGTGGAAGTCGCCGATGGTAATTCGAGTTCCTGTGGGCGGCTATCTCAAAGGCGGTGCCGTCTATCACTCGCAATCAGGTGTTTCGACATTTACTCAAATTCCTGGTCTGCGCGTGATTTATCCATCGAATGCGCTTGATGCAAATGGACTGTTGCGCACGGCAATTCGTTGTGACGACCCGGTGTTATTTCTAGAGCACAAGCATCTCTATCGTCAGGCTTACAACAAGT
>QHXL01000099.1:3561-23027 GCA_003222935.1 Acidobacteriota bacterium | reverse complement strand
TAACTTACGGTGCGCTGGTCCAACGGTCGCTCGTCGCTGCAAAGCAAGCCGAACAGGAAGGTGTCAGCGTTGAAGTGATCGACTTGAGAAGTTTGCAGCCGTACGACTGGGAAGCAGTGGTGGAGACAGTTAAGAAAACCAACCGGGTGATCATCGCTCACGAAGACTCACTGTCGTTTGGATATGGTGCGGAGATCGCAGCACGAATCTCGAGCGAGTTATTCGAACACCTTGATGCTCCTGTGCGGCGTGTCTGTGCAATGGATACCTTCGTCGCCTATGCCCCTCAACTCGAAGACAAAATCCTGCCGCAGGTCGCTGACGTGGCGAAAGCCATCGCTGAGTTGAAAAACTACTAACTCATGCAGGTAGCACAGACTTCAGTCTGTGTCTTCTAAGAGTATGTTAATGCGGAAGGACACAGACTGAAGTCTGTGCTACCTAATCGCTTCCAATCCGTTCACTCTGTATTGTTCTGTTTCGCCCAAAACCCTGCCTTTCCTGCCCGATTCTGCCAAAACCCTACGTATCCACCGTCTCTTCTACTGGCACCGTGCTTGCCGATATAACCGTGCCCGAATGCGTCTTCCCGAGATCTTTCCCCTCTTTTGAAATTAATCGCGATTAGAAAAAACACAAAGGGAGGTTAGGAATGAAGAAACATGGTTGGAGCTTCGTTACGGCTGCGGTGCTTTTCCTTGCCACTGCCACGTTCGCTCTAGGTCAAACCACCACGACGACGGTCACCAAAACAGTTCAAAACCCCGACGGGACTTACACGGTGATTGAGTATCCCGCAAAGAAAGAAGTAATGATCAATCTCAATCCTGTGAACATCACAAACGCTAAAGGCGTGGCCACAATTCTGCGGGACGATGACGGAACAAGAATCAAAATCAATCTCACAGATCTTCCTCCTACTGTGACATCACTTACGCTTTACGCGGTGGACGATGCGGGCATGGTCGTACCAGTTGGGCCAGTAGCAATTAGTAACGGCGTGGGAACTCTAACGGCTACTACACCGCTTTCGAAGTTCATGTTAGTCGCATCACCGGAACCTGCTTTGGCGAGGTATGCGCCCAACAGCAACGTGATCTTCCGCAGTGCAGTGCCCGAGGGTTACGCCGTAGTACCCGTTGTGACGAACCCACAAGGCGAAAAGGTGGCGGCGGTGTCAACGGCAACGCAAGTGCCGGCGACTAGCTACGACGTTGCTATGTTGAATATTCCGGCTTACAAGAAAGGCGACGATACAAAAATCAAAGTCGACTTCAGCGGAGCGCTTACCGGTGCGCGTGCGAACATTTTCATCACGCCACGGAAGGATGGTCCAACTGAAGTAAGGATGCGATTCCACGAATTGAAGGACGCACCTGCCGGACAGAACTTTATTCTGTGGGCTGTGTCGCCCGACAACAAATTCAGCAAACTCGGACAAATAGTTAACGTGGCAGGCCGCAACGAAGCAGAGATCAAATCCGAAACTTCGTTGCCGGACTTCGGATTGGTAGTAACGATGGAAAGCACTGTCGGGGAGATTCCGGTAGGCCCGACCATTGGAACGATTCACATCATGCCGTCTATGTGACGGAGTCAGGCGTTTAAGCCGAGGGGTCGCTTAACCAGCGGCCCTTTTTTCTTTCTCATATCCGGAGCTCAGCCGCGTTAAATACCGGTACGACTACAGCCCTGTCATTGCGACTCTGACAAGCACAGGCTAGCCCGTGACATTTTGCGCACAAAAGTCTATACCTGCATCCCGATATTGCGTTAATATGCGATTGTAGTTCCTGGGTAACCTTCTACCCCGACTCGGGTTCAATTCGAACCCCCATCTCTTTAAATCTAGCGTGACCCCCTGACCTGCGATCCAACCGCAGTTCCAGTATCCCGTAGGTGCCTTGAGTTAACGACATGAAAAAAATTAGCCCCCGTGTAGTTATCCTTTTCCTTGTTCTTCTCTTTTCCTGCTCACTTGCCTGGTCGCAGCAAGCTACGCTTCCTGAACTGGTCAAACGGGTAAAGCCTACAGTTGTTGCCATAACGACTTACGACGCTAAAGATGAGCCGTTAATGACAGGCAGCGGGTTCTTCTTAAGTCCCGGTCAGGTCGTGACGAATCTGCATGTTGTCAAAGGCTGCACGCGTGCCGAGATTAAAACTCTCGACGGCAAAGGTCGTGTCTATCCCATCGTTGGGACCCTGGCCGTCGACGAAGAGGGTGATCTTGCGCTTCTCAGCATCGAGATGCCGCTGGATCGCGTGCACATCATCGAACGAGCCAAGACTCTTCCGGATGAAGGCGAACAAGTCTTCGTCATTGGAAATCCGCTAAAGCTCGAAGGATCAGTTAGCGACGGGATTGTTTCCGCGGTCCGCGAAGTTCCTAACGTTGGTCGGATAATTCAGATCACAGCGCCAATCTCACACGGAAATAGTGGCAGCCCGGTCTTCAATCTCCACGGTGAAGTGTTAGGTGTGGTTACTTTGAAAGTAAGCAACGGACAGAACATCAACCTTGCCATCGCTACCGAGCGACTCGTAGATCTCAAGCCCGCAAAGTTAAGACCGTTAAGCGACTTAGCAGTGAAGCCCAGAAACGATCTGGCCGACTCGATGTATTTGACAGGTCTGGAGTCGCTTTGGCTTGGTAACTATGACAATGCCGTCGCTTATTTCGAGAACGCAGTTAACAAGAATCCGAAACGTGCTGAGGCCTGGATACAGGTTGGATACTGCAAGGTAAAGCAAGGGAAGAATCAGGAAGCCATTCGCGCTTATCAGCAAGCGTTACAGCTAAAACCCGAAAACGCCGAGATACATAACAAACTTGGCGACGCTTACTACTATGCGGGCCGACTGCGTGAAGCGATTGAAGCTTATATGGAAGCTGTGCGACTTCGGCCGGACTTAGCTGAATCGCATTACAACCTGGCGGTCGCCTACTTCGAAAGTGGCAATCTCGACATGGCAACCAGCGAAGCTCGCATACTTCAACGTCTCGATAAGAGATTGTTTGACAAGTATGTCCGCGAAACTATTCAAGGATGAGGCGAAAGGATGAGGTCCTTCATACCTCATCCTGCTTTATTCGGCCCGACCTACGAAAACCCCGGTATCGACGCTCTTCGGATTCCCCAGAACAACAAAGCGGATGTTACGCATGTATTTTTGTGAAACACGCTGAACGTCGGCTGGCGTCACCGCCATTAACTTCTCCAAAACATCGACCGAGTTGCGCCAGTTTCCCCCGATCAACTCATACTGAGCCAACTCGCCAGCTTGAGCCGCATTTGTTTCCTGTCCCAGGTAATAGTTTGTCAGGTATTGCGCAACGACACCTTGAATGTCATCCCCACCCACAGGCTCATTCTGTAGTCGGGCGATTTCACTTAGCATCACCCGAATCGACTGGTTAGCGTCGACCGCCGTGACATAGAGCCCGCCGACATTCGCCGCCTGCGTTCTCAGAAAGGCGTCCGGTGCATAGGACAGGTTTCGCTTCACACGTACTTCCTCGAACACCCGGTCACGCAGCATCGAGCTGGCGATTCGCATCGCATAAATGTCCGGTGAGGTCAGCGACGGGGCTGTAAATAACCCCTGAATATAGTTTGTCGGCAATTCACGTGGAGTAACTTCAACCGTGGATTTGTCGAACGCCAGCGCGGGAATCGGTTCCGGTTTATAGTTCCCACGGGGCAGTTTCCCAATACTTGACGCTACTAAACTCTTCACTTCCGCAGGATTCAAATCGCCGACTATTACCAGAAGCAGACGCGAGGTCTCAAAAATTTTGTCGTGATAACGCCGCAGATCGTCAGGCGTAAGCTTGGCAACAGTCTCCGGAGTGCCATTTGTATTGTTCAGGTAGGGGTGACCAGCGTAGGCAACTCGTTCCTGAAGCTTCTGCAAGTAAACGTCCGGATTGTCAGTGTCATCGCTCAAGGAAACAATCATTCGGTCCTGCACCAGCGACACGTCTTCCCTGGTAAACGAAGGTCGGAGAATTACATCCGTGAATATTTGCCACGACTTATCGAAATGCAGTCGAGTGCAACCGAGCGACAGGACCGAATAGTCGTTATTTGAACTGCTACCAATCACGGTGCCCATTCGTGAAAGCGCTGAACGCATGTTTTCGCGTGGAAAACCTGCCGTGGCTTCAGTCGCAGCCGAAAGCATGAGTGATTCAATGCCGGCGTTTGTCGAATTTATATTCGAAGCTCCACCACGTATGAAAAGCCCGGCGGCGACTGTCACTTCATCAAAACTTTCAGACCGTTGATCTCAAACTCAGTGACAAGAGAAGCTTGCTTAGCAACGACGCTTTGAACGCTCTGTGGTCCTTCAGTCTTACCAGTCGCTTTACCAGATTGTGTGGTTTGAGCTGCTTGAGTCCCACTTACGACTAGAAGCGTGACCATCATCATGCTCGTAAGCAGTTGTTTGATCGTTTTTGATATTTCCATAATTCCCTTTTACCCGGCGCTACCCCGACAAGTCCGGCGCTATCGCCCTCGATTCTGAACTCCAGGCGTTGCCGCGCTCGGTTCGGTAAACGCGACCCCTATCAATTCCTCAGGCTGAACCTTAATCTTAGCCTGTGCCTCAGTCGACATAAGAGCCAGGCCCACGTGTGGTTTTCCCTGGATGTAAGTCGTTATGTAACGGCTGATATCAGCGCGTGATGTAGCACGCAGCCGAGTAAGATAACCGCGAAAGTATTCGAGCCCGGTCGAGGCCCACCAGAAGCTGAGGGTATGGGTGTAATCGCTCAGCTTTTCCCGTGAATACAAATCGTCCGCCTCCAGCAAGGCCTTAGCGCTTTCGAGTTGCTCGTCGGTGAAATAGTCCTTGTCGTTGAAGTGACTGACTTCCTCATAGATTGCTTTGATCGCGGCATGAGCTTTGTCAGGAGTGGTTTGTGCGACCAGCGCAATGGGGCCAACGTTCCGCTGTGTGTAATAGCTAAGATCGACGCCGGTTACCAGTCCTGTATCGACGAGATTTCGCTGAAAACGAGAGTTCGGCTGACGAAGGATGAAGGAAAAGACGTCTGCCGCATAGGTCGCTGGATTGTCTTTTCCAATCGATGGTCCATGCCAACCAATATCGATAATGACATTCTGTATTGGCGAACTAACCACCGCGCCTTCGCTCTTTGTCAGCGCGGGATGATCCATCAATGGAAACTCAACGAAAGGATCTTTTTCGCGTCGTGGCCAGTCGCCATAAAGCTCTTCCGCCATCTTAAAAACGTCTGCTGGTAGCACGTCGCCGGTTAGGACCAGCGCTGAGTTGTTAGGAACATAGTAGCGTTGTTGAATCAGCCGCATCATCTCAGTGGTTGCGCCACCAACAGTTTGCCGGTTGCCAAGAGGGTTCTTGCGGCTGGTGTACTTCGAAAACATTCGCTGGTTCATTTCGACTGTCAGTCCAAAGAACGGATTCGATTCGTTTCGATCGATCTCGCCAATTACAACTTGTTTCTCGCGCCCAAATTCCCTCTCATCAAACAATGGATACCTGGTGGCATCTTTCATGAACTGCATCGCAGTACGGAGGTTTGGACTGGTGGTAGTGAAATAGTAGTCGACTACTTCTTCCCGGGTAGTGCCGTTATAAGCGATACCCATGGAACCAATAGTGCGTAGATAGTCCTCGGCGTTCGCTGTCGCTCGGTTCTGTTTGAAGAACATGTGTTCATACAGGTGCGACAAGCCATTGAGCTCCGGCGGCTCTGTATAGGATCCGTTCTTGACCGCTAGTTCCACTGTTACAAGTGGGATGGAATGATCTTCGAGAACGATTATCTCGAGGCCATTCGGCAGAACGTGACTGATAAGCTTGGCTTCGGGGAGTCTGGCGGTAGCTGGTGCAGCTGCAGTTGGTTTAGTCGCCTGCCGTTGCAACCTTTGCGTCATAACTTCCGCGCGCAAGGCCGTTGGCTCCAGTAAACAAAACAGAAGCGAAAAGATCAGAAGACTACGTTTCACTTAAAACTCCATTTTCTAATTAATGCCGTTTCGGAAAACTCCAGGGCTTTTCGATTCCTGCGCGAGTCAATTAGATGTCGGTCAGCCCGAATAACTTTCGTCCTGCTCGATCTTTGACAACACCCAGTCGAACTCACCCGAGGTTATCTTGCCTCCGCAGAATTCACAAATCCCACTGGCATTCACTTTAAGCGGCGAACCGCAGTTTGGACAGTTCAAATCAGTCCGGGCTTCATTGGATTGCGCCTGTTTGTTGCGAATGAACGTCCAATACTCACTCCATTGACGTAAGTTTCGATTTGAACCCGATAAGATTCGACCATTGGCGTCGACCGTGTAATCCAAACCCTGCGCCCAGATACGTAGAGTAATACCCTGGTAGAAAGCGTCCTCCAGAATTCTTACCGGCTGGATTGCTGTAATAGCAGCATTGTCGACGACATTGCGAAGTTGCTGTCGGCGGTAAGCATCAATCCAGTACTGGTGCATCTGGAAAATGTTGTCTGTCTCATGTGGGCGGGCTTTTTCCCAGTTCATCGACGACCAGGCTCCCTGTAGTTCAGTAAAGATCAATCGGGCCCGTTCCTGGAATTGTCCCCATGAAAATGCCGGGTTGTTCAGTTCAAATTGAGCACGTATCGCAGGGAAGTTTGGTTGAACGATGCTCTCGTAGTTCGTGCCAACTTCCTGGACGTCGGAGGTCAACTGCGGTCCACGTGCTTCACGCTCTACCAGTTGAATGTTCTTAACGAACCACTGAAACTCGCCGCTATCGATCTTGGTTCCGCAAAATGCACAGGCGCCAACGGTGTCGCGCTGCAAAGGAGCACCACAACGCGGGCAATGCAAGGCCGTCGCTTGAGCAGGTGGTGGCGACAACACATCGCGTTTTCGCGCCAACTCCCAACGTTCACTGGCGTAGTAGGTCATTTCTGAGCCCTGAACGACCTCAGTGTAGTTACTTTCAAAGAAGAGACTCAGACCGACCACCGTCGTATCAAGGCCTCGTATTCCTTCTACACGCATTGAGCCAACGATGATTCCTTTTACTTCCTGTAGGCCCTGCGGATTACGCTCCAGAAGAGACCTACGAGCTTCTTCACTCAAGTAAGGAGAGAATAAATCGAGCTTGGCACTGCCGCCGCCGCGAGCATCGTGAGCCTTACCGTAGAGCGCGTAACAAAAGTCGGTAAAGACAATTTCTGAGAAGTTTGGATCAAACTTCCTCAGTCGCTCAAAACCACGCGCTACCACCTCGGATGAGTCTGAAGACTCGTAACTTCGTGTAGCCGCAGCCATCGACGAGAAGCCAGTCGTCATTGCTCTAGCTTTGCGGCGAAAGAAAAAGACGGCTCCCGCCACGAGCGCTATGTCGAGAGGAATACCGACTAACGGGTACTGGATTGTCAGGTAAATCAGAAATCGAAATGCCTGGAAGATGAGGTAAACAAGTGCGCCGCCGTCACCACTTCCGCCACCGCTACTACTTCCACCTCTGCTTCCGCTACTTCGACTGCCGCCACCGCCGCCATAAGAATGTCCTCCGCCCACCCGTCCAAAGACTTCAATAGCAAGGAAGGCAGACAGAGCAATAACGGCCACGACTAATGCCGCGCGGTAAATCGCTTTGGGAGTTAACCAGCGTTTCATTTCAGTTCGAACCGAGGTCTATCGGGAAGCTCGTTTGGATTCTCCCCAGTCGCCGGAACATGTTCAGCAAGTAAATTTCCAAACTGTTCAATCGCACTTTGAAAACTAGCCGGTTCCGGCTTCGTACCGACTTCATGCAACTCGAAAAGGTGCCGATTCCATTCCTGTGAAGGAACTTTTTTCAAAATTCCCCGATCGGCAATGAGTTCGAGACGGCGCTCCAACAAAGAGAGATAGATGATTACTCCCATCTCCGCGTTGGTATTAGCAATGCCCGCTTCGTAGAACATGGCTGCTGCGGCGGTGCGTACTGCTTGGTTTCGAAACTTTTCACGCGAAAAGAGACGTCGCAAGAAGTTGCTTTTCCACGAAATGATGGAGCCAACTACAAAGGCGACAGCGATATCGATGGGAACGAGGAATTCCGGAAACGGAAAAGGAGAGAAAATTAGAAACACCAGGACGACCAGGGCGACTGAAAAGCCAAACAGATAGTCAGCATGGGCGTAATTTGCCGAACGCCCACGGACTACGATGACGAGTTCAGCATCAGTAGTTTCTTCTACCTTCTTAATGCAATCTGCAAGCGTGTCGCACGCGGCGTTGTCAAAGCGGGAACGAGTCATTCGGGATCCAGGCAACTGGGATGTCGACGCAGGTCCTATCTTGGCATGTAGCAGGGATAATTGTCAGGTAGGGATGAAATTATTTTCCAGATCTCATTTGACATTTTTCAGTTATCAACTTGAGGGCGGTTAATTGCCAAGTATGGAGTCATTTTCCAGATCGCATTTGAGAGTCTTCAGGTGCCTTGATAACTGAAAAATATCAAATGAGATCTGGAAAATGATTAGAATCACTTCTTAGCAACAAGTGTTTTTGCCTTCTGACGTAGCGCAGTCCGGTACGCGGCGGCTTCCGTCCCCGCGGCATTCACCGACCAGATGATTCGAGGGGTGCCTTTGGCGGTTGTTTCTCCTGTCGTCATCATCGAGTAGGTACGAATGTCGTTGGGAACATACAACGTAAACCTGCGATAGTTACGACTTTCCGGCGCGTCTCTGCCGCTAAATAGCACTTCCTGATAACTGTCTTCATCAGCATCAACCACTTCCGACGTCCAGATTGCGCTCTTAAAGTCCTTGGTGTCGAGTGGGCCCTGCTTCGTCACTCGATACTTATCGGCGCGCTTTTGGATCACGAGAAAAGTAGTTTTACCTGCCCGGCGCTGACTATCAATGGCAATGATCACCTGGCCTTCGTCTGTATCAACAATTTGAACGGATCCGAGTGTGCCGTGGATGAATTTAGTCGCTATCTTCCGAGCTTGTTCAAGCGTCAACTCGTTTGCCGGGGCCGATTTCTCGACCGGCGGACTGACCGGCGGGTTAGCAGGCTCATCACTCTTATAGGAGACCGGAGCTATCTGGGCCTGATGGGTTGTTGGGGAAACCGAGAGTTTAGCGGCGGCAGCATTTGAAGAGCTGTCGCCTGTGTAACCCCACGCCAGCAAACCTCCAAACAGCGCGACAAGAATCAACGGCGCCCCGACCCTAAACAAAACACTGCGACTGGCACTCGAGGCCGCGACCATCGACGACAGTGGCTCGATGTCAGGTAAGGTCCGTTCAGGTTGAACGAGGCTCCGCTCCAACAAGGTCTTTGCCGACATCGCGGTGCGTGGTCTATCTTCCGGTCGCTTAGACAGTAGCGAATGAACTGCCAGTGCGAGCGGACGCTGAATGTCGGGTCGCAATGTCGGCAAAGGCGGAGCCGCTGCCGTTGCCTGCTTCACCAGAAGTGCCGATTGAAGTGGATCGATAAACGGTGGACGACCCGCAAGCATCTCGTAAAGCAAAACACCCAAACTGTATAAGTCACTGCGAGCACCAACGCGTTGGCCCAAACACTGTTCGGGCGACATGTAGCGGGGTGTGCCGACGATGTGACCGGAACCTGTGCTGGCGTGGGTCGCCGTCGACTCAGCGGACGAAGCGAGCACTTTCGCAACGCCGAAATCGAGTACGCATACGCCGCGATCACCCAACATGATATTCGAAAGGCTTCAGATCGCGATGGATGATCCCGAGGCGATGCGCCTCTTCCAGAACGTCGCAAACTTGAGTGCCGATTTGGACTGCGCGTGGCGCAGCGAAGCGACCTTCGCGAGCGAGTGCCTGCGACAAGGTCTCGCCTTCCACGAACTCCATGATGATGAAGTGACGTCCGTCGGGAAGGTTGCCGGCGTCGAAGATCATTGCAGCGTGAGGATGTCGGAGTTTCGCCATCGTCCTCGCTTCACGTAGGAAGCGATCGGCTACGTCCTGATCTCCAGCAAACTCACGTTTGATAATCTTGACGGCGACTGGACGGTCCAGTCCGAGATGGGTCGCCAGATAAACCGTACCCATTCCGCCAGTCCCGATTTCACGTTCAATTCGAAATCGACCGGCAATAAATTGGGGGACATCCATGTAAGGCCTTCTTTCGAAAAAAGGGGTAGCCGGTCCGCCGCGCCAAACTGGAGGAGAGACGCGTGCGACCATTACGGAACTTATTGGGGCTGTTGACTGGTTGGGGGAAGAACACGAACTGCGCGTTCGCCGGGCGTTAGTTTAGCACTGCTTGGCTGCTTGGCAACAGGTTTTGCGCGTATTCCTAGTTCTTTTGACAGGGGGACGGGGATCATTTTCCAGACTCATTTGACAGTCATCAGTTGTCAATTTGATTTGGGATCAGCTTCTTCACTGACCTGGCGATCGAGAAATGACAACGAGTAGGCGATCATTTTCCAGATCTCATTTGACAGTCATCAGTTGTCAATTTGCCCTTCACGGGCGTCGCCTTCAAGAAAATGCCGACTGAAAAATGTCAAATGAGATCTGGAAAATGATCTCTTCCTGCCAACAAATTATTCTGGCTACTTATCCAGACCGGGGTGTTTGGAGCCATCCACGTTGGGAATCCAGAAGGTCTGGCCGTTAACTTCAACGCCGCGCAGACCGTGTTTTGGCAGGTCTTTTTCCTTCAAGCCGAGAAATGTGAAATGAGGGAGGTCACTGAGAACGGTCTGAAACCAACCGTGCTTGGCCAGGATTTCCCGCACACGCGGGTTCTCGAATTCATTTACATCAAACGCCAACATGTGAATATGTTGGGATGTACCCGGAGCGGCAATCGAATACAGGATCGACTTCGATAAATCTTTGCTGAAGTAAATGCCCGCGTTCTCAAGCTCCAAGACTTCAGCAATTTGTTGTGAGAGGGGCAGGCCCTTTAACTCCGTAACTCTCGACTCGGTGAGTCGGCCTTTCGACAGCCAATAGTCCAGCGCGGGGATAAAGCGTGAGTTCCAGAGACGCACACTATCTTCGTAGTTCCGACGAGCTGCTTCAGCTCCGTCGCGCGGCGTGATGTCGAGCCCTTCCTTCTGTGCTTCTTCACGAGCTTTTCGTAGATGCTTCAGAGCTTCCGGTTGTAACTCGATGTAGTCGAAGCCGATCCGTTCCTGTTCCCACCCTGCTTCTTCCTGGAACCTGGTTACCTGGTCCTCGTTCGTGAAGACGCAACGCGGAGGTGGTAGTACTTTCTTCGTCGCGAGAAACACGGCTCCGTATTCCTCTAGAATTCGTTTGCCGACTGGATCGGTCGGTGCACACATTCCATCGAGTTTTATCTTGCGCTTCTTGAGAGCCTTATCGAGTGCTGAATAAAACGGAACAGAATCTCGGTTGTTGTTGTCTTCTAGTTTGCTGGTTACAGTCATTTGGTCTGGGATAGTTTCACGCGCTTGCGCTGACAAGGAGCCTCTATTCGCAGCGCATAATGCGGTGAATACCAGGATTGCCAATATCGAACTTACTAGAATAGATCGCGGGGCTATCGGTCGGGTCGTGATCGTGACGCCTGATTTAACGATGGAAACCTCAACGCCCAAGAAACTTGAAGTCGAGTCGGAACTGCGACTCTTTTCAAAAGTGATAATAGTTGTGGCCAATCGGTACGGTCAACACATGGTTTATAGACTGTGTTAGTCTTAACCATAAGAATTCAGCGATGAGCAGAGCAGATTTGTTTATGGAAGTGGTGGCGACCTACCGTAAGCATGGGTGGGAGTTGAAAGCCGCGCTTTTACAGTCGACGACTCTCGATGAGCTGCTGGCAAAAGAGCCGGATCTGCTCAAGCCAATTCAGATCAAAGACGCCACGTTAGACGCCCTCTGGTTCTCGAGACCCTCACACAACAATCGCGATGCATGGGAACTGAGACTGTTGGCCGAAACTCAGTATGCTCTGTTTGAGACTTTCGAAGCTGATGAAACTGAAGAGCAGCGGGAAGAGATGAAACTGGAGATGGAAGCCAAATTACGCGAGTATGTGGGCTCTAGTTAGAATTAAGATTTCAGATTGCCGATTGTAGATTCTTAATTCCTCCGACCTAAATAGCTACAATGGCACTACTAAATCTGCATTCTGAAATCTGCAATCTTAAATTTTATTGTTTTCCTATCTTGACGGGGATCGAAATCTTCTCGAGCGGTTTACCTTGCACGACGCCTTTATCGGCCCCTTCCTCCGCGCCTTCCGCGACTGTTTCCCCGGTATTGCCACGCATCACTTCAACAGTCACCGTGCTGTAAGGCAATGCTCGTTTGACTCTCATAGATAACTCTTCGGGGGTTCGGATCGGCGTGTCGCCAAACTTAATGACAATATCGCCTTGTTTGATTCCAGCGAGATCCGCGGGACGGTTCGGCAATATTCGATCGAATCGCACTCCGTGAATCTTGGTGCCCGGGATTTCCACTTGTTCGACGCGGTCGTAACCAAATTGCCCAAGCCCTTCCGCACGCTTCTGAAAACTATTTTCCAAGCGGCGGAACTCATCCTGAGCAATTGTCGTCAACTTGGTCGTTTTCTTTTCACCGTCACGCAAATATTCCACATCAACCGTTTTGCCGATCGGAGTATTAGTCAACAACTCCGCCATCTGATCTTCATCGCGAACCTGGGTACCGTCCCAACTGGTAATGATGTCGCCACCCACTAGACCAGCCTTATCTGCCGGAGTGTCGGGAGCTTCGACAGAATTAAAGGTAACGCCTGATTCGTCGTCTGCGGTATCAAACCCATCAACTCCGACAAATGATTTCGGCTTTGCGGGAGCTGTCATTCTAACGGTTCGGATGTTGTGTCGAATCGGTGTGATTATGGCTGTGAAGGCGGCAGCTCCAATGAAGAAAACCAGCAGTGCTACGAAAATCCAGGCCATTCCGCTCATCCGCCGCTTTCTTTTTGTCGGCACTGGCATTTGCATCCCTGACGCAGCCATCCCGGCGCGAGCACTGTCGAAGCGTACGGTTTCAGTGTATTCAGAAACCCCTTCGCCCAGTCTGAATCCACAATTCCGACAGAAACGAAGTTCTCCCGGCATCGGAGAATGACAGTTTGAACAGGTGGTCAGGCTTGGAGCGGAGCCAATTGGCATTTGAACATCAGAATTTTGCGACATAGGAGACCCACCGGTTTTGACGTTATTGGAAGAATACACGACATTGGCTATACGCCAAATCTCGGTTTTCAGTTGCACCCAGGTGATACCGAAGGCCGATGGCACAGTGGGTGCTCAGTTTTGGCTTTAGTGTCGCAGACTTGTAACATGGTCTCGCCAAAACAAGAGGAGCGGTGCTTCCAACGGCCGCCATGAAAGGCAACTATAGTGGAAGTCACCAAAGCTCTGGCAGCATTACAGCCACTTTACGGTAAATCGAACATCGAAATTCTTACAACGGACGGTCGCCGTGTGCGCGGAACCGTACACAGTTTGAAAACCACCCAGGCACTCACAACTCCAAGTGTAAAAATGGAATGTGCTGACGGCGAGATCGTAAAGATTCCTTTTCCGACGATCGCTGAAATCAGAGACCACAATGACGCCTGAAGCTATCCAACGACCGATGTGGATTTGATTTTCTTCACAGAAAACTTAATTCGAGTCGGCTTCAGAACTTCTCCAGACCCTTTCGTTTATGATTTCTGTTATTCTCGCGTATAGTACGCCGTTCTGTTTTGGGAATTACATTTTTTCGGAGGATTTTAGGCGTTGTCATCCCCGTTGACGATTGAAGATTTTGGTAGTCGAATCGCTACTGTCTGGTCAGAGCTACGGCCGGCAACTAGAGGCTTAGTCGAGCGCGCCATGCAGTCAGCAGGAAACTCTTCACAGAATCCACGCAACTTTCAATACGACGCTCGCGCCGATTTAGAGCTCAGCAGGTTTCTGACTGTGCTGGATGATCGTGCTTCTGAAAAGAGTGACGCACTGGATGCAGACATCGCAAGTAAGGTCCGGTCCGTAGCGGATACTTGTGCTGAGGTCTTGCTTGAAAAGACTGAATCAGCCGAAGTGTTCGCACAACTCGTAAAGCGAGCCGCGCGGCAAAGGGACTACAAGCGCATCGACGTGCTGGCCGACGCACTGAATTCCCGATTCCCTCCCAGTGAGATTTGTGAACTCGCCCGGTCCGAGGAAGTAATCGTTCGCGAGTTGGCAAATGAAGCTTTAGCTCGCTGTCCGATCTCGATTCTGGCTGGATTACTCAGCGACCCGGTAGATGCAGAAATCGCCCGATCAGCACTGCGCAGGCAAGTAATTGAATATGGTTCAGAAGAAGCGCGCCAGATTGTAAATGTGCTGGATCAGGTTGATGAGTTGTGAGGGCGTTAATTCTCGCCAGGTGAAGAAGGAATCATTTTCCAGATCTCATTTGACATTTTTCAGTTGTCAGTTTTTAAAGCGGAGTTTAGATCTGGGATGAGACAAAGTGAGAACTGAAAAATGTCAGGCACCTAACTCATGAAGTTTCTTCACCACCTGATCGATTAGCCAGTTTGGTGTTGAAGCCCCAGCAGTAACTCCTACCTTATCGACATTCTCCAAATCAGCCGGATTGATCTCCGCAGGCGTTTCAATAAGATAACTCTTCGCGCATTGTTCCTGACAAACGGCCAACAACTTGACGCTGTTTGAAGAGTGACGGCCTCCAATCACGTAGAACGCGTCTACCTGTCCGGCGAGTGCGCGTGCTGCATCCTGTCGATCGCGTGTAGCCGAGCAGATCGTATTGACTACTTGTGGCTCAGCGTCCGCTTTCTCACGTACTGCTTCAGCTACTTCGAGAAATGTTTGCAGTTTGATGGTTGTTTGAGAGACGACCAGGGGTGAGCGCAAATGTGGAAGCGCTGCGACTTCCGCTGCATCACGAACTACATAAGTGTTGTTTGGTGCATAACCAACCACTCCGATCATTTCGGGATGATCGGGATTTCCGGCCACCACAACGTCCCGGTTTTCGCGAGCAGCGCGTTCCGCTAGGTGCTGAACTCGTGTCACAAACGGACAGGTTGCGTCGATCACTTTCGCGGCCCGTTGTTCAAGGTCCCGCTGAACCTGTGGCGTAACGCCGTGAGCCCTGATGACCGCTATCGTGTCAGCGCCGGCTTCGTCCGGCGAATCGATCGTCGAAACTCCTTGCGCGCCGAGCCGCTCCATCTCTTGTGCGTTGTGAATCAGTGGGCCAAGGGAGCGAATGGGACGTGCCCCTTCCTCTTGGACTGCCTCTTCCACCAGTTCAACGGCACGTTCGACGCCGAAGCAAAACCCAAATTCTTCTGCAAGGAGAACTTCCATCAGAGTGTCTTGTCCTGTTCAGTGTGAATTATGAAACCGAGTCGCTCGAGGTGTTTTGACACTTGTCGCGCCATTCGTCGCGGAGCTTGTCACCACCAGCTACTCGTTCGTCAATCCAATCGATTTCCAGATTCACCACATTTCGTATCTGTCCTAAGAATGCCTTCTTAAAGTCGCCAAGGGCGTGAGCAATGTCTTTGGGCAGAATGGCGTAAGAAAAATCGCCAATCTGACGAAGGCCGTCACAAACAGCTCCGGCGGCATTTCGAAGGGGGTCACGAGCGTCTTCCATAATCTAAAACCTCCACCTCAACCGCACGAAACAGACTGCGAGTGCGGTGAACAGAATTCTAACACCAAGTTTGTACGCCCGCACGACAGGCTCAGTTCCAGAAGAGATCTTAGCCGCAGATTTACGCAGATAAACGCAGTCAGAAAGGGACATTCGAAGCTGCACCCCCGTTAAGTTTCATTCTTACGATCAGCGTAGATCCGCGTAATCTGCGGCCAAGATCTCTCTTAACTTGGCAGGCCTTTCGTGGCGATTTGCTCCATCAACCCACAGAAGCGGTCGAGTTCGCCCAGGGTCGTGTAGACGTTTGGGGTGATACGGATGCCTTTGAATTCCTCGTGGACAATTGGTGTGGTGAAGATTCGGTTTTTGGCGAAGAGGTAACTGCCAATCGCGTACGGGTCAACCCCATCGACTTTCACATTCGCGATTGCACAAAACTGGGCCGGATCAAACGACGTGTTGAAGCCTATCCTAGGTACGTCCTTCAAACGATTCATCCAGTAACGTGACAGGTAACGCAGCCTCGCCTCTTTGCGTTTGCCGCCGATCCCGTTGTGAAACAACATTGCTTCACCGATAGCCAAACGCGGCGCAGCCGAGTGAGTTCCAACTTCCTCAAACTTCCTAATATCGTTAGCCTGCTTCGACTCAGCCGCCATTAACGGCCAAAGCTTTTCGATCTTGTCGCGTTTGACATAAAGCATGCCGGTGCCTTTTGGAGCATAGAGCCACTTGTGAAGGCTCGTCCCGAAGTAGTCGCAACCGAGGTCTTTCTGTTGGAAGTCAAACTGTGCATACGAGTGCGCGCCATCGACGATCGTCTCGATCCCTTTTGCGCGGGCCATGTCGCAAACAGCTTTGATTGGAGTTATCTGACCAGTGATGTTTACCTGGTGAGAAATCAAGATAAGTTTTGTACGCGGCGTAATTCCCTTCTCGAAAGCAGCTGTGATCTCATTAAGATTTTTCGGGGGTATCGGAATCTGAATGGTCTTGAGAATCAAACCTTCGCGACGCTCGCGTTGACGAAGCGTGGTTAACATTCGCGGGTAATCTTGAGTCGTGGTTAAGATTTCATCTCCCGGTTTGAAATCCATTCCCAACAAAAGTATTTCCAACGACTCAGAAGCATTACGTGTGATCGCGATCTCTTCGCGGTCGCAACCAAACATCTCGGCGAGTCCGGTGCGAATTGTTTCCGACTGCGGTTCAAGAATCTGCCACATGGTGTACGCCGTCGCATCTTCCTGTTGCCAGATGTAGCGAACCAGCGCTTCGGTAACGATGCGTGGACTTGGTGACACGCCTCCGTTGTTTAGATTGACAATGCCGCGAGTTACGGTGAATGAGTTTTGGATAACGGACCAGTAGTCCTCATCCATCGCCACCTGATCAGCGTTCAAATGCTCAATGCTTCGGGACGCCGCCTCAACTTCTTTGAGAAGGCTGGCGAGTGAAGGAAAGGCCAGGGTTGCCAGACCAACACCCTTGCCGGCCTGTGAAAGAAAGTCACGACGTGATGTGTCGAAGTTCATCGCTTTGCCTCCGAGGATTAATCTAACGTAAAGGCCTTGAAGATGGCCCGACGCTTTTTGTTGTCTGGAGATTTGGCGACCTTGATCTCAATCTTCGGATTTGGAGATACGGAACCGGAAGTATAAGTGATGAGATAGTCTGAGCGGAGGTCGTGATTTATCTCCAAAATCGCTTCTGGAAACTCTTTTGGCTTAGCAACCAGGAAGGTGCGGCCTCCACTACTATTTGCAAGCAGCGACAATAACTCTTCCGCCTTCTTTCTCGGAGCTTTACGTATAAACCCTGCTTCTTTATCGAGCTCAGAAATCAAGCCGAGCGAGTGGATTCTGATGTCTTTCGGACGAACAAAGTCGAGCAGCGCTTTAAGATCATGAACGCTATCTCTGTTCTCGCCATCGGTGATCAGCACTAAAGCGTTGTTTCTCGGGGGACCTTTCGTAGCATATTGATAAAGGTATTCAGCTGATGCATAAATGGCATCCAGAATAGCCGTATGACCACCTTGTATCTTCAAAGTCTCAACCTTGGATAGCAGTAATGCTTTGTCAGATGTAAAAGGTTGTACGATTTGAATGGTGGAACTATCGATAAATCGAACGATAGCAGTTTCATCTTTGTCGGTGTTCGACCTTATGAATGCCCTCGCTGTTTCAAGTACGTGTGGAAATTGGCTGCGCAGTGACCCGGACGTATCAATCAAAAGCACATAACGCGCGGGTAACCGCTGTTGCTCAATCTTGGCCTGTTGACGTACTCCATCCTCGAGTACTTCGATGTCCTGGTCCTGTATGTTGTCAAGCGAGTGATTTTTGTCGTCAACAAAAATCACTTTCAATCGTCTTTTGTCCGTACTTTGAGTCAGGGACCGGGTCGGCAGCGTAATCAAACAGAGTGAGGCAATCACCAGACAGACGGTAACTTTGATCATTTTGGAATTGAGTGAGGACTGCAAACGCATTACCTTCTTAGCTCTTCTCAAACACTATTTCTCCATTAATCACCGTCATGACGCACCGAGTCTTCAATATCTCCGCCTCGGGAATCGTCATGATGTCGGCGGACAAGATAGTTAGATCAGCGAGTTTGCCTGGTTCAACCGAGCCGCGCAGTTTCTCTTCAAATGCTGCATAGGCAGGCCAGATCGTAAACATCTTCAAAGCTTGCGCGCGTGTGACTGCTTCTTCCGAGTGCCAACCCGGCCCCGAGAATCCTTTAGGATCTTTTCGAGCGACCGCTGCATAAAACTCAATCATCGGTTCACCACGCTCGACGGGAGCATCAGAGCCACCGGGAACAACGACACCCGACTTGATAAAACTCTCCCAGGCGTATGCGCCTTGCAAACGTTCAAGACCCAGTCGACTTGGTGCAAAGAACAGGTCGCCAATTGCATGCGACGGTTGCATTGAAGGAATGACGCCGAGCTTCGCAAATCGAGGAATATCGATCGGATTTACAATCTGTGCATGCTCAACACGCCACCGCGGATCGGCAACTTTTCTTGAGCCTCTAGGCACTGAACGTAAAGCCGTTGCGTATTCATCCAGTATGTAGCGATTCGCCTTGTCGCCAATTGCGTGCGTCTCGACCTGGATGCCTCGGCGCAGCGCATCGATCAGCATCGGTCGCAACTGTTCCGTCTTAACTGTCAGAAATCCGGAAGTATCGTGAGCGTCGGAATAAGGATCCAACAAGGCGGCGCCGCGCGAACCTAACGCACCGTCGGAAACGACCTTGATCGCGCGAACAGTCAATCGATTTTGAAATTCTCCGATGATTGGACCATCCTTGATAAGTCTGTTTGCATTCACGCCTGGCCCATACACGGCCTTGTAAATTCGCAACTTGATATCACCGGAGGAGTAAAGTTTCTTGAAGATCTCGACGTCGTCATAATCGCCTCCAGCGTCTTGAACTTGCGTCCATCCAAGTTCGACGTTTCTTTTCGAACCGAGAACAACCGCTCGCTCTTCATCGGCTCGTGACGTTGGCGGCACACGACGTCTAACAAGACCCTGGGCCGCGTCGAGCAACATGCCGTTAGGTTCGCCACTCTGTTTGTCTTTTGAGATCTCACCACCGAAAGGATTTGGAGTGTTCTTGTCGATGCCCGCGAGTTTGAAAGCAGCACTGTTGGCTACGGCTCCGTGACCGTCGGCGCGACCCAGAATCACCGGGTTGTTAGGAGAAACCTTGTCGAGGTCCCAACGGGTGGGGAACACTGGTGGTTGCCAGTGAGTTTCGATCCAGCCACGTCCAGTTACCCATTCGCCCGGTTTTGCCTGATCTACAC
>QHXL01000099.1:0-3547 GCA_003222935.1 Acidobacteriota bacterium | reverse complement strand
TAAGTCATCGAGACTTGTTGTGCCTTCGAGGTTCAGTGTCATCTCGCGGAAGCCAACACCGGAGAGATGCTGATGAGCATCAGTAAATCCAGGCAACACGGTGTTGCCATGTAGATCGACGACGCGCGTTTGTGATCCCACGTATTTCTGTACCGCCGCATTAGTACCGACAAAGATGATTCGATCCGCCTTAACGGCGATTGCCTGTGCTTTGGGTGCGCGATCGTTTGCTGTGTAGACGGTGCCGTTTTTGAAGACGACGTCAGCGGGCTGAATGCGATTCTGAGTCGGAACGAGGTTAAGCAGTAACAGACTAAGGACCACTAGAAAGAGTTTCATAGTTCCCCTCGAAGAGATTTTAAGAATGCGGGTTTCGAAAACAGCGGCGAGCGAGAGGTTTTATATCACAGGTGCGTTACTGGAGGAGAACAAGGCGCTTAGGATTAATTCACTTGTCAGCTACCTTAATAGATGAGCGCAGTTTCTGGGGAATGGCTCACCAATCATTGTAGTAGGGACAAGCCATTCAATCCGAAGGCGCCTCACTAGATCATTGCAGTAAGGAAGGGGGCAAACGGAGCAAGGGAGTACTGCTGATTAGTGAACCGAAGTGCGCCCCCGCTGGTCTGATCTAGACTCTGTTCGAACCTCAGCGGGGGCGCGCTTAGTCCCGCTATTTAGAGGTACTTCTTGCGCCGCTTGCCCCCTTCCCAACTTGTACTTTTCACTCAGGTACTTCTAGCGAATTAATAAATGCTTCTAACTGTTTTCGATTCGGCAGGCCCGGGCGCGCTCCGATTTGAGAACACTTCAACGCGGCGACCGCATTTCCAAATTTCATGCTCGTTTCGACCTCTTCGCCATTCAACAACCCGAAAAGAAAACCGCCGCGAAAAGCATCGCCCGCCCCTGTCGTGTCCTTGCAACCACCGGGCGCCGGAAAGCTGGGTGATTCGAGGAACGTACCTTCGCAATAAATAAGTGCACCCTGGTCTCCTAAAGTCATTCCAACAATCGCCGAGCCGTAGCGGTTCTGCAATTCGATCAGAGATTCTCGCGCATCTCTAATCCCTGTCATTCGATGTGGAAACTCCTTCGAACCGAGAAGAATGTCGATGTAAGGAAGTAATTCCTGACAGCCGTCATAAACGTTGTCGATGTCAGCCGAAATAATAGTTCCAGCTTGTTTTGCGTCTCGAGCTACAACCACGCAAGCCGGCGGGTCGTGAGCGTCAAGATGGAGGATACGGCCCTGTGACCCAAAGTTTCGCGGGGCCTCTTCTTGTTTGTAAGCAAGTTTATCGTCGCGGTCCCAAACAATCGTGCGCTCACCAGTGCTTTCCTCGATCGTGATGAAAGCAATCTGAGTGGCAGACCCCTCGGCCATTTCCGCGTGCTCGACGTCGACACCTTCGTCCCTGAGTGTCTGCAAACCAAAGTGGCCTTCTGCATCAGAGCCAAATCGTCCTGCATACGCCGTCTTGAAGCCGAGCCGCTGCAACGACACCATGGCAGTAGCCGTTTGGCCGCCGGCCGACAACTTGTGCGCAAGCAAACGAGTCTTAGTGTCGAAGGCGGGATACTTGGGCACAACAATCAGATGGTCGACGGCATTCAGACCAAATCCGACAGCATCAAAAGGTTTGTTATCTGGAAGTGAAAATGGAAAGCGCATGTGGTTCTCCTTGGAGTGCGGGAACTTGTCACCGCTTTTTTAGCCCATCAAATCAGAAACCGACATGACAAAGCGGTGACAAGTCCCCGCACTCCAAGGAGAACCACACTTCCCAACTTGCACTTCATAAATAGTCAAATGGGAAGCCAACTGACTCTTTATACCGTTCCTGATCTAAAATCAAACCAGTGTCACTCGAAGAAAAACTCAACGAACTACCATCCGCCTCCGGAGTCTACTTACACAAAGACTCCGCAGGAAAGGTGATCTACGTCGGTAAGGCTAAAAATCTGCGGAGCCGTGTTCGATCGTATTTCCGCGCCGCTCGACCCTTTGATCGAAAGACTGATGCGCTGGTCGATCACATCGCCGACCTTGAATTTATCGTTACTGACAATGAAGTCGAAGCGCTGATTCTTGAAGCGAGCTTGGTAAAACAGCACAAGCCTCGATACAACATCAAACTCCAGGACGACAAGTCGTATCCGCATCTAAAACTCACCATCAACGAACCGTTCCCGAAGGTAGTTATCACTCGCCGGATTCAACGCGACGGGGCGCTTTACTTTGGGCCGTTTCTCCCCGCGAGTCTCGCGCGGAAAACTATCGACGTCATCAACCGTACTTTCCAACTGAGAACCTGCGACATCGAAATTGACGGTAAGGCCCCGCGTCCGTGTCTGGAGTATCACATCAAACGATGCCTCGGACCATGCGTGAAAGGATTGTGCACGCCCGATCAATATCAGGAGGCTGTTCGTGACGTGCGTTTGCTACTGGAAGGAAAAAATAAAGAACTTGCGGACATCCTTGAAGAACGAATGTTCGAAGCGTCGGAAGATACGCGCTACGAGTTGGCAGCGAAGTATCGCGATTTACGAAAGACCGTTGTCCGGCTCTCAGAACAGCAAAAGATGGCCACAACATCCGAAAGTGATATCGACATCTTTGGTTACTACCGGGAAGCTCAACGACTCGCTTTGCAATTATTCACAATGCGGGAAGGCCACATCGTCGGTCGTCGTGAATTCTTCTGGGAAGACTTGTCGCCCGAGAGTTTTGATCCGGCCGAGTTCTTGAGCGAAGTCCTGGCTCAGTACTACGCCTCGGATTATGTGCCACGCGAAGTCTATGTGCCAGTTGATTTCAATGATCGCGAACTGCTTGAAAAAGCATTAACCCTACGACGCGGGAAGCGAGTCCGGATTATCAACGCGCAACGTGGTGAGAAACGCGACATGATCGATCTCGTCGAGAAGAACGCCAAACTGGCCTTCGAGCAACGCTTCCGAATTCTCAAGCCTGACATGAAACTCGTGCTTGAAGAGTTGCAGGAAACACTGGAACTACCTCACTTCCCGAGCCGCATTGAATCTTTCGACATTTCACACATCCAGGGGGCCGAGAACGTCGCGGGAATGGTTGTTGCCGATAACGGAAAGATGAATCGTTCCGAATACCGGAAGTTTCGAATTCGCAGTGTTGAAGGCGCTAACGATATTGCCTCGATGCGTGAAGTGGTTTTGCGTCGGTACCGGAGGTTGTTGGACGAAGGAAAGCCTTTGCCGGACCTGATTATGATCGACGGTGGTAAGGCACAGTTGAATGCCGCTGCTGAAGTAATGAGCGAGCTTGGACTGGAAGCGATCCCAATGGTTGGTATCGTCAAGCCACCGCAGCGTCACAACGATGTGGCCTATCTGCTGATGAAAGGTCGGGAGGATGAACCCATCTACCTCGATTCGCATTCATTGATACTTCGCCTCTTACAGATGATTCGCGACGAGACGCATCGATACGCGGTTACCTACCATCGTAAGCGACGTGAGTTGCGGGATTTCACTTCTGAGTTAACTGCGATTCCCGGCGTTG
>QHXL01000497.1:3142-3545 GCA_003222935.1 Acidobacteriota bacterium | reverse complement strand
GATACGCAGCAATCGCTTTTATCTGATCGCCCCCATCTGCATCGCGCAAATGACCATTACCGCCCTCGCCTCCGCCGGCAAACCGCCAGAACTTGGGCATCTTCGTTCCCGGGCGAAACAGCTGTGGGTCTTCCAGCCAGTAAGGAACCCATTCTTTCTTCAACTTGACCCGAACATCTTTAAGGTTTGGCCCAACCTTCTTCTGGTCCTGCATCAAGTACTTTGCTTGCACGCTCAGTTGATCAATCCGAGCAGCCAGCAAACTGTTCGTAACCTTCAGCCCTTCAGCATGCGCAAGCAAGCGCTGCACTTCAGCATCGCTACCCTCAGGCAGATTTCCCGACGCCAGTTGATCGGCCCTCATCTGTTTTTCGTTGGCAACGATTTGATCTTCAAGCTGACT
>QHXL01000497.1:0-3034 GCA_003222935.1 Acidobacteriota bacterium | reverse complement strand
ATTGCTGGCAACCAGCTTCGGTGTTCTCTTTCTCAAACATCGGCCAGAGCCAGAACTTGTGACGCCCGTGTCCCTTTGTGTCGCTTGTGGTCGCGCGACCATTACCCCAGTGACAACTGGCGCAGCCAAACTTCTCGGGATTGTGAACCTGAAAGATCTCTTTGTTTGGGTGACTGACAAAGGCACGCGCGAGTGAGTCAGGCTCTTTGCCTGGTCCGTCCGGCGCGAGATCAGCAGGCCTGAGCTCGACTGGTTCTCGAATTCCGGCATGACAAACTTCACAACGATCGACGATGTTGTAAGCGCCAACGCTGATTTGATGGCCAAGGATCGAATAATCGTAGCTTGCCACCTTGGTCTTTAGACCTTCGAGTTGAGTAGGCGTGAAACCGATGAGCTGGTTTCGCAGGTAGTCGTCTTTCTTCTTTCGAAGTTCGGAAGGTGTTTTCAGAAGTTCGGCGCGTTTACCAAGCCGGTCGGCCTTGATTTCGCGCTGTTCATCGTAGAGTTTTTCTAACTGGGTGTAGTTGAGTTTTTCAGTCTTGACCTTATCGCCTTCACCCGTCGGTACTTCAACTGTGACAATCTCAGCGCGCTTTTCCTCGGCTCTGCGTTTGTATCTCTCTTTCGCCGATCCCTCCGACGTTTCGATGTTGTAGCTGATAACTGTCAGACGCCCACGCTGATTTTGAAAAGTGTCAGTAATAGCATCGAGCTTCTTCTGTGCCAGCTTGGCTTCGGCATCGAGACGATCGGACTCTTCTTTGACCTCATCACTGGCGGCTTTCTCCGCCGCCTCCAACTGCTGATACACAGCGCTCTCTCTTATTTCTGTTTCACTTTGGCCGGACTTTTCCTTAATGCTGTCGAGGTAGCGCGTGTACCGAGAAACAAACTCTCGCTGCATCGACTTCCATGGCCGCTGACCGAACGCTTCATCCCAGAGCGCCCAGGCAATCGACGCCGTCATCAGCAACGCGCACAAAAGCATCCAGCCGCTGCTGGACTTGCTGACAAGCGGATCCTGGGCCGGTAAGTCTGACTCCTTCTTTACCAACGCCTCGTTCGGGCCTCGAGCATCAGCCACTATGATCGTTCCTCCGCACTTTTCATATGTTGAAGAAAGGAGTCACCCAGACATACTTGATTGTTAGCGCCAGTCGCAGGATGAGCTTTACAGGCATCGCCAACAGAACTGTGATCGCGAAAAACTGGAATGTCACGTACTGCAACATGCTCGTGCGACTCAGCAGCTTCTGCTCGAGCTCACTCTTTGGAAAAAGATTTCGAAAGCTAAGTCGCTTGAAATCGACCGTCATCAGCCAGTGGAAGAACAAGGCACCAACGATATAGAACCCACCGACTACGAGTGCGCCAAAAATAAACTTGCCGACACCAGTTTGGAGAAATCCGAGATGTAAAGCTTTGCCAATCGCGCTGTCTGCGATCATGTCGTGCAGATCGATGTTCTTATCAAACACGACCGTATTGTGATCCCATGTCTGTCCAGGCCAGAACCAGATCCAACCCGGTCCGCGGATGAACGTTCCAATAACGATCAAGAGAATCCACTGAAGAAATCCCGCGCAAAACATCCAGAGAGCGAAGCGACGTTGTCGCCAGGTGTAATAGCCGTTGCCCAGGGGATTCGAATCCACGTAGGGAAACACCATCAAACCAACCATGATGATCGAAGGCATAACTACGCCGGCAATCCATGGATCGAAATAGACGAGCATCTCCTGTAGTCCAAGGAAGTACCACGGCGCCTTGGAAGGATTCATTGTCAGGTTGGGATTTGCCGGCTCCTCGAGTGGGGCGTTTAGCGTGATCGACCAAACAAAAAGAATCACCGTGACAATCACGGTGGCAAGGAATTCCACTCGAACCAGGTAGGGCCAGACGTGAATCTCACGCGCCCAACCCGGTCTCCATGGTTCCACTTTACGATGATGAGTTTTTGCATCTTTCGGGTCGGCTTCGAGACGTTCGATGAGTCGATCATTAGCAATTGCCTGCTTGACTCCAAGCCAGGTGAAAAAAGGAACGAGGAACAGCATCGCGACGATCGGTATGTTATCCGGGGCAGATGAAATCACCCAGAGTTGATGCCAGTCGTGAACGTTGAGCGCCCAGATACCCACCACTATCAGCGCTACCACCAGGATCGTCCACTTATTGATGAGTTTTCGCATTGTTCTTTGATCGAAGACCGAAAACTTCTATTTCTTCTTAAGCGCTTTCATCTCAGATTCAAGCATGACGGGAGCAGGACCGGAGATTCCGCCGTCTTTCCTGATACGCCAGAAATGCACAGCCATGAATATCGACGCGACCAACGGAATACCAATGCAGTGCCAGATATAAGAACGCAGCAATGCATTCGAGTCGACGATAGACCCGCCCAACAATCCAAAACGAACGTCGTTATAAGCCGTCAACCCGAGTTGTGGACCAAACGGTCCCTCGTGACCGAGCATCGGTGTGGCACGGGCCATGTTTGTCCCAACTGTTACCGCCCAAAACCCAAGCTGGTCGTCCGGCAACAAGTAGCCAGTGAACGAAAGCAACAGCGTCAACACGAGGAGAACGACACCCACGCACCAGTTAAACTCACGTGGCTTCTTATAAGATCCGGTCAGCACGACGCGAAACATGTGCAACCAGGTCGTGATTACCATCAAGTGCGCCGCCCAGCGGTGCATGTTCCGCAACAGCTTTCCGAAAGGCACGTCGTGTTCGAGATACAGAATGTCGCGGAAGGCGTCGGCTTTTGTCGGATGGTAGTAGAACATCAACAACACGCCGGTAAACGTGAGCACGATGAACAGGTAGAACGTGATGCCACCCATTCCCCAGGTAAAAGGGTAACGGACGGCGTCGCGATTGATCTTTGCTGGATGTAGATGGAGGAAGACGTTTGAAAGAATGGCAAGCGATCGGTTTCGTGGATCTGAACGATCATGTGAGACACGAAAGATCGACTTCCAGAGCTGCGTTTCCTGCGGATCGGAATAGCCCTTCGCCTCCTCGA
>QHXL01000496.1:8442-10873 GCA_003222935.1 Acidobacteriota bacterium | reverse complement strand
AACCCTAGGACCAGTCAATTAGGATTGAGTGTGAGCCCGCGAAGCGAGCAACAGCGTAAAGCCTAGGGTGGAGCGAGGCTTTGCGAGCGCAACCCTAGGAGCAGTCGATTAGGATTGAGTGTGAGCCCGCGAAGCGGGCGACGGATTTCGCATACACGGTAATCGCGGTTCTACGTGATGCATCTCATCTGTCGCCCGCTTCGCGGGTTTTTTGTGTTTGTCACATCCTGATCCTGGGGTTGCGCTCGCAAAGCCTCGCTCCACCCCAGGCTTTATGCGTTCACCCGCTTCGCGGGTTAAAAAAAAGTTCGCGCTTGCTGAACCGTCAAATTGAGATGTAAGCTCTCCACGCTCTATCAACCTCACAACAGAATCGAGTACCTCACGATGTCTCAATCATTTAC
Source organism: Acidobacteriota bacterium (assembly GCA_003222935.1). Taxonomy (GTDB): domain Bacteria; phylum Acidobacteriota; class Blastocatellia; order Pyrinomonadales; family Pyrinomonadaceae; genus PSRF01. The sequence continues at coordinate 10,469 of QHXL01000496.1, read as the reverse complement.
AAACCTGATCTATCACCTCATCTTCTCAACGAAGGATCGTCGACCGCTGATCACCTTGGACTATCAACCTCGTTTGTACGAGTACATAGGCGGGACGATCCGTGGTCTTGGAGGCATTTCTCTAGGTATCAATGGCGTAGAGGATCACGTTCACGTGCTCGCAAAACTTCGACCCGACAAGGCTTTATCGGACGTGCTTCGCGATCTGAAGGTGGGTGCGAGTGGGTGGATGCACGACGTATTTCCAAAGCTGTCGGATTTTTCCTGGCAACGAGGTTATGCGGCCTTTACGGTGAGTCAATCAAACTTGCTGCAGGTACAGCGTTATCTCGCAATCCAAAAAGAACATCATCAAAGAATTTCGTTTCGGGATGAGTTCATTAGGTTCTTGAAAGAGAACGACATTGAATTCGACGAACGTTATGTTTGATTTTCTTAGTGCGCGAAAATCCAAAGCAATGCTCCTGCAACCTGCGAAGCAGGTGTAAGCATAAAGCCTGGGGTGAAGCGAGGCTTTGCGAGCGCAACCCCAGGAAAGCGTTAAAGAAATGCAAGCCCGCGAAGCGGGCGACAGCATCGAGCGATCGCTAGGATCAGGTTCGTGTGGTCTGTCGCCCGCTCCGCGGGCTTTTGTGTTTGTCATCTCGTGATCCTGGGGTTTCGCTCGCAAAGCCTCGCTGCACACCACGCTAAAAATGATATGCAGTTTTCCTCTTTTTTCATCCATGCTAGGTTATGCGGCAGGGCCAGCTTGGGTAGCGGCTGCATCTTAAAATGTCTCAGATTCCCTTCATCGCGATTCTGGTTCTGCTCGTTGTCGTAGCGGGTGGGGCTTATCTCTTCTACAAAAGAAGAAAACGAAGTCGCGCAATTGCCGATGTACTCAGTGGAAATCTGATTGGTAAGTGGTCCTATTCCGGCGCCGAATGGGAACAAGCGGTTGCGGAAGAATTCAGCTGGGCCAGTGCATCGGACGGCGGCGGCGAGATTTTTATCACGGCCGAAGCGATCTATATTCGATCGGCTTCCTCTGACCACCTAATTGAGTTGAATGGAAGCAAAGTCGTGACCCACGCGTCCTACCGTGGTGCTGAAGGCTCACCACTTAAGCTCCGCGTGCGCTGGAAAGTTATCGAACGTGAGGCAGACGGAACTGAGCAGAGGACCAAATATTACAAAGAAGACTACCGGATACGTGTACCTATTCGAGAACGGGCGGTGGCTGAGAAGGTAGTGGAATGGTTTTCCACTCTCTCTCAAAAGAACCTGGATGCTTATGCCGACGTTGTGGGAGCGAATGAATCGATTAGCATTTTTGGCGACGATTCGTTCTAACGAATAGAAGCAAGAAATCTTTCTAACCCATCTTGATCTGTATTCTTCGTGCAAACCCGCGGCTGAAAGCGTTTGAGTAACTGCCAACCCGAACCCTCCATTTCGACTCGCCGCGTCACTAATTGAACAAAACAGGCCCTTTGCGTCGATTGCTTACAAAACTATTGCAAACGATGTCCCCATAACTTCGATCTAACAATTATGCTAGCAAGTGGCTAGTTCAGCATGCGATTTATAGGAGTTGATAAGTCTTAATGAGTATTTCTACTAGTGGAGTTCACTCGGATCGGCGATTGACCTTCCATCATGACACCGGTTTTCACTCGGAGCTCCGTCGCAGAGTTGCTGAATATTTTGAGCAGACTGGACGACGTCAACGTGACTGTCCGGAGATGTATTTAAAGACCGCGATCATTTTGCTCGCCTTTGTTGGTTTGTACGCAGGCTTGGTATTTGTTGCTGCGACCTGGTGGCAGGGGCTTGGACTGGCAGTACTGCTTGGCCTGGCGATGGCGGCAATCGGATTCAATATTGAACACGATGGTGGCCACCAGGCCTATTCAAACAATCCACGCATCAACCGTCTGATGGCAATGACGATGGACCTGTTGGGCGCCAGTTCTTACGTTTGGCATTGGAAGCATGACGTTACCCATCACACCTATGTAAACATCACTGGCCACGACGTCGAC
>QHXL01000496.1:0-8242 GCA_003222935.1 Acidobacteriota bacterium | reverse complement strand
CGATGTTTTTCGCGATGGCGTTTGTGATTCCCTTGATGCTGCATCACGCCTGGAACGTGCTGCTGTTTTACGTTGTCACCGTGTTCACTGCCGGCATCGTTGTGAGTGTGGTGTTTCAGTTGGCCCACTGCGTGGAAGAAGCTGAGTTTGCAGTGCCTGAAAAAGATTCAAGTGTGCTTGACAATACAAACCTGGTTGTTAGGTGGTTTGAATTTCCAAGTCGAACACCATCTATTTCCGAGAATCTGTCACGTTAACTATCCGCAAATTTCGAAACTGGTTGAAGAGACCTGTCGCGAGTACGGGGTCATATATCGCCAGCACACCACCTTTCGCCGCGGGCTACTCTCGCATTTCCGCTGGCTCCGCCGCATGGGAACTGCCACAGCATCGTTGTGAGTTGGGTTAGTACCGTCACGATCTCATCGATCAGATAGTCAGTCAGTCCCGACACGCGGTATGGGGGGTTAGCCTCACCACGCACCTCAGTGGCCACAATGTCAGTACCGTCACGCGGTAGCGTCGGGTCCGGGTATCAATCATCAAAGTCTGGCAGATCCTCACCCTGTCCATACAACACGTAGTCGATCGCTCTTGCCACGCTTCGCTCGTTCCATAATCTTCGCTTGCTGCCTTTACGCACCCAGGGACTAAACGGATGCGGCCAGAGTTTTTGTTCTCTCAACTCTCGAGTCGCATTTGCTTTGAACGCATTAAGTACGAGCTTGGGCGGGCGATTAGCACAAACAACTGTGTGCACGTGGTTGGTGCGAACGTTTATTGCCAGCAATGACCACTTCCGAATGCGACACGTCTCGCGAACCGCTGCCTCGATACACTTACGTTCTTGTGCTCCAAGAATAAACGGCTTGGCCCTGAGTTGTTGTCTATTGTAGCGATGCCAATTCTCGTTTGGAGGGATATAAGCGGCTCGATCGACGTTTTCACAACCAATACGGCTCACCCTATATCCCTCCAAACGCGCGCTGGCACCGCTACAACAATCAACAACTCAAAGCCGTACCATTCACTCTTGGCGCGCGAGAACGTAAGTGTATTAAGGCTGCGATCCGGGAGACGTGCCGCATCCGTAAGTGGTCACTATTGGCAATTAATGTTCGCACCAACCACGTGCACACGGTTGTGTGCGCCAATCGTCCCCCCATGATTGTCCTTAACGGGTTCAAAGCAAACGCGACTCGAGAGTTAAGACAACAAAAACTCTGGCCGCACCCGTTTAGTCCATGGGTGCGTAAAGGTAGCAAGCGGAAACTATGGAATGAGCGAAGCATCGCGAGAGCGATCGATTACGTGCTGTATGGACAGGGGGATGATCTGCCGGACTTTGATGAGTGATCTCGGCGGACCCGACGCTACCGCGTAACGGTACTGACTGTGTGCCGAGGCGGTCGTGTGACGGTACTGACTGTGTGCCGACGCGATCGTGTGGTGGCGGCCGGACCCGACGCTATCCCGTGGCTGTACTGACTGTTTGCCCACGTGGATCGAGTGTACACCCTAACGCGCGTCGTTACTGATCAACCTACTCGCCGTGTTTACGGTCTGCATTATTTTGTACACCGGAAAAGTTTTTCCCGCTTCAAGGTAAGAATCAAAAAAGTTCCAATCAACCAAACCATCATCGCTTTCGGCCTCAAGTAAATAACAAACAAGTCGCCCTAGGGGCTGCGCGGTTCTGACAATGATTGTTCCGGCAGGGAAGGTCATGCTCTCCTTCTGATACGTTCCAGTGATCTTCATTTCGCGATGATTCTGAAAGGCGCGTTGGGCGCGAGTAGCGTTTGCGATTGTGAACACATCAACTTCGGTCTGAAGCGGGGCGGTCAGCTCTTCGACCGCGATTCCGTGTTGGACCAGTTTTTCGATCACGCCTTCAAGGTTCTTCTCGGGTTTGAAGATGTAGGCGCGCGGCGCAACTACACTTCTTTTCGCTGCGAAGATGCCGTAATCGTCCATTCGGACCGGTTTGAATTTATCTTCCACCATCGCCGTCATGTCTTTACCCGAACGCGGGTTTTTCACCTTTACAACTTCACCGATGAGAATGTCGACAGGTTTTGGCAGAGGCCGCATTTCAAACTCAACGCCTTGCTCGATTGTTTTGTTGCTTGAAAAGCCACTCACGGTTTCGTCGTCTGCGCGTTTTGTCAGTTGCAGAATCTCGAGTGCGTTTGCTGCAGCATATTTGAAGATCTCTTCTACAAAGCTCTCCGTGACTTCAACGCGCCGTTTGAATGTCAGGTAGCTATATGCTTCGGAAAGAATCGTCAGGCGATTACGAAGACCATGGTAGTTCTGTCCGATACGCGGCTGATGCGTGAACGCCTCCCAACGCGTCTTTTCACCTGGCGTTGGCAGATTAGTAAAGCGTGGGAAATTGCCGTAGTAGTAACTGCGAAAGTTATGATTCTTGAGCATAGCCCTCGTAATTGCCGGGAGCATCTTGTCGCGGTGATAACTAAGAATTGCGGCGCTTGTATTTGGATTGAGCGGCTGTGAGTAGGTCAGGTGATAGCCATGATACGAGCCGTTAGTGGTGTGCAGGTCAACTGTAAGGTGCGGATCCCAACGGTTACATAGATTGATGAGTGCTCGCGCTTCGGGCGAGTCGAGTTTTATGTAATCACGGTTGAGGTCGTAACCTTTGGAGTTTTCGCGCACGCCAACTCCTGCGATTGGACCATTCTGAGCGCTGCGGTTATTAACGTCGATCTTCTCGTTCCCGTCGGCGTTGTAAATCGGCGCAATAAGAATTATCAACTTGCCGAGCAGCGGCTTGAGGTCGCCAAACAAGATGCGGCGAGAAAGGTGCAACATCGCCTCCTTGCCTTCGACTTCGCCGGCGTGAATGTTTGCCATGATAAAGACAATTGGTTTGCCTGTGGCCCGGGCATCGCGTGGGTTCGAAATTGGCGAGTCGGAGAGAATCATGAGTGGCAGACTACGTCCCTCTTCTGATTTGCCGAACGACTCGAGACGAATCAGCGGACTACGCTTTTGCAGTTCACCAATGAAGTTGAGCACTTCTTCATAATCTCTTCGTAGTTAGTCAACTCCGCCCGTGATTTCAGTTTGTCGTCTCTTAACTCAGAACTTTGTTGCGCGATGGTTTTGGTAGAGAGTGCAAAAATAAATAATATCGAAACAACAAACGCCTTTTTGGCAGGTCGCATTAAGTGGTCTCCTGAACAGGATCTGTGGAAGTACGAGCTGAATATTAAGACGCCAAGTAAGAGATAGCAAAATGAGTGAAATAGCTGGTACTTGAATTGAGTACGTTCGCCTCTTCGCACGCAGCGGATTACGATCGGTTAGGCAAATTGGACCACCAGTACTACAATCCGTTCAAACCAACCAGTCATTAGACAATCATGACCCAATTGGTTCGTTCCACTCGCACCACCTTTGTGACTTCAATACGAACGAATAAGAGGTCTCGACACTAGAAGGCCGCTATCAATCACGCACCTCGATGGGCAGCGTCAGCTGTCGAACCATCGACATTTTTCAAAGGAAAACTTGACTTGCTAACAAAACAAATACTTCTACTCTGTGCACTTCTGCTTACATCCTCCTTAGTCACACTTGGCCAGAGTTCGCAGATACGTACTCCGACCAAACGGGGATCTATTTGCGATCAAGAAGAGTAACACTGGCACCGATTCAACCGAGGTTCACATCATCACCGCAGCCAGCGGTTATCAAGGATGGGGTCTCGAAACCACTACAGCGTTGAAAGAGACTGATAGCAGTTACGATTTCGTAGTGGCTGACAACGGTGACGTTATTGCGATCAAGAAATGGGCGACTGGCGCTGGCAACACGGAAATCCATGTCCTGACAGCTGCGAGCAAGTACAAAAGCTTCGGGTTGCAGACCGGCACGGCACTTGGTCCAACGGATGAAAGTTATGCTTTTGCCATCGGTCCCAATCGAGATATCTATGCGATTAAAAGAATGGGTGTCAGCTCAACTGAAGTCCACATTCTCACCGCAGCTAGTAATTATCAGAGGTTTGGTCTGCAGACCGGAACTGCTCTTCACAAGACAGATCTGAGCTTCTCGTTTGTTGTAGCTGCTAATGGAGACCTGCTCGCTATCAAAAAGAAGGCGACGGGTGCCAGGAAGACGGAAGTTCACGTGCTTACTCGTGCCAGTTCCTTTCAAACCTATGCCCTGCAGACGGGCACCGCACTACCCGAGGTCAGCTCGAATTTTGCCTTCGCGATAGGGCCTCGTCGAGATATCTACGCGATCAAAATGTCGAGCACTGCATCCGGGATGACCGAGGTCAATATTCTCGCGGCAAGGAGTAACTATTTGCAGTTTGGTGTCACCGCGATGGTGCCTTAAATAGGCAGGAACGGGGAGGCGCAATCGCGCTTATCCCTGGATGGCTGGCGGAATGTTTGAGGTCACAAATCGTGACCTCAGAATGGTGACGTTTAGTCGGGTCGAATGCCAACGAGTACGGTATTAGTAGATGATCCATGAAGGGTGAGCTTTACCTTAAGATCACCGGAACTTGGTACCTGGCTATTCAACTTCAGCACAACTTGTTGAAGCCACCCAGCGGTAGGAACAAACTCGACAGCTTCAACTGTGAGAGGAAAAATATTTCCCTGTGAGTCTTCGGCTGAAGCTGTTACGGCCGAAAAGTGTTCATTAAACGCCAACTTCAGACCAACCGTAAATAGAACTATCCTCGTCGTATGGTCTGAACTGAAATTGAGTTGATTTCCGACGGGGAAACTCTCGCGAGTAAACAGCACTGAATCAAGCGCGATCGCTCGTTGCGAATTCTCCTCGGTGAGCAAAAGAAACGCGTCGTCGTCCACAATAGTGACGATGCCTTGACCGTCACTAATAGTCGCATTGCTGGGGTTACTGAGATTGATTGAAAAGTTCTCATTGCCCTCAACCGCGAAATCACCAATCACTTTGATAATGCCGGTTTGCGAAGTTTGACCCGGGGCGAAAGTTATTTGGCCAAGGCTCGGTACGAAATCAACATTGAGGGCTGCCGTACCTGGCTGAGTAATAAAGGCCACGGTGATTGACCTTTGACTGGGCGCCGACAGTCGAACCCTGAATTGAAAGTTGAACTGCCCGATGTCTCCTTCGAAAGTGATGAGATCATCGATTCGAATACTGGGTGGTGGCTCGTCATCGACTATCTTGATCGAGGCGATATTCGGGTCGCCGAGGCTGAATGGCCCTGAGGGATTTGAGAGTCTGACGATAATGGTTTCGTCGTTTTCGATGAGAGTGTCATTGAGAATCGTGACAGGGAAAGTCTTTTCCGTTTCACCCGGTGCAAAGTTAAGCGTCCCTGATGTCGCGATGTAATCACTGCCACTAGCCGCGGTTCCATTAGTCGTATTGAAACCTACGGAGACGGGCGCGGACGAAGCATTGGCTAGAATCACAGAGACAATTACCGTTCCCCCGTTTTCATTGACGTCTGTCACGGCGATTTTGAAGCGGGCCTGATCAGGTTGCGGCAAATTTGCGAAGACGAAGATGTCGCCAACGTTTGTAAAGTCATTACCAACTAAATCTCGCATACCGCTGAAATAGAACACGAGTTTTCCGTCGTCAGTTACGAGCGGATAACTTGCGGAACCGCCGCTTCCACTATCAGTACCCAGATAGTTGGTGGTGACGAGTCTCGTAGTGTTTGCCTGGCGATCGCGAATGAAAATATCAATAGTTGGAGTTCCGCCGTTTGTATCAGGTCCTGGAGTTAAGTCACTCGCTTTACTCGTGAAGGCTACGTAACGCCCGTCAGCACTGATTGATGGTCTGAATAGTCGAGAAATGAAAAGGGAATCAGCGTTACCGTTTCCTGCCGGAGTGCCGGAAGTGTTAATGGTAATCAGTGAGGTAGTGTTTGTTTGTAAGTCTCGGACAAATACATCCTGCTGATTATTTGTATCGTTGGCCACGAGATCAGTTGCGCCGCTGACAAAAGCAACAAAACGACCGTCCGGGCTCATTGAAAGCTGCCCGGAAGTTCCACTCCCTGATGATCCACCACTCATGTTAACGCTCACTAGCGTTGTCGTATTCAACTTCGTATCACGCACAAACACGTCTTGTTTTATACCCGCATCGTTTACGACGAGATTAGAAGAGTCGCTGACAAAGGCGATGTATCTTCCGTCAGCACTGATCGCCATATCCCGTTCGCTATTAGAATCGACGCCCGCACCATCAGTACCAGCACTATTCGGGGTGACGAGTGTTGTTACGTTGTTTTCGAGATCGCGGATGTAAGCGTGAGTGCCAAATTGAATGTTGAGCCAGACGAGGTCTTTCGCGAAGCTATAAAAGGCAACAAACTTACCATTCGCGGAGATGATCCCATTATCTGAACCGCGCATTCCAGCCGCTGTACCACTGAGGTTTAAGCTAACAAGACGGGTAGTTTCATTCTGCAGGTCACGAACGAACACATCCTGTTCATTGTTAGTATCGGGCGCCGACACCAAATCACTAGCCCTGCTTGTAAACGCCACAAAGCGGCCATCAGCGCTAATACTGAGACGGCTAAAGACGTCCGCAAAACTATTTCCATGACCTGTGCCGGCAAAGTTTTTCGACACTAGTTTCGTTACGTGAAGATCTGGGTTCCAACAAACGCCGCAGTATCGTTGGTAACGAGATCTGAGGAGTCGCTCAGGAAGGCGACATAACGACCGTCAGCCGAGATTGCGCCGAGGCCTCCACCACCAACATTACCTGGACCAGTCCCCGCCGCGTTCACACTAACGAGGATGGTCTGTCCGGTTTGGCGATCCCTGACAAAAACATCACCGGTGTTGTTGTTGTCGTTCGGTACTAGATTGGAAGCCGCGGTGACAAAAAGAACGTACCGCCCATCACTACTGAACGTGACGCTTTCGCCGCTGGTGAACTGATCTCCCCCGCCATTGAGAAAACGATTGACCGAGACCAGGCCGGTCGGCGGACTCTGCGCAAAAGTCAGTGAAAAGCAGCCGCCAAACAAGCAAATCACTAACAATAATCGGGCTGTTATAGAGGCCCGGCGTGTGGGCAAGCCAAGGAGATGCGTTAACGACATGTGTTTTTTTGAGAACCCCTGGATACGAGCTTTGTACTAGATCGTGAGCTGAGGAGATAACCATAGAAGAGATCGCGAGGTGTCGTCAAACAGTTCTTCATTCCCCAGCGAAACGTGCTACCACAAATCGCTTTCAAATGGGTACACCTTAGGTGTTATAAGAGGATGCCCAGGGCGAAGAATTTCGTGAAGGCTGGCCCATGTTCTTATGACACAATGCCAGGATCAATAACTAATGACGTCATCCACTAAACGAAAAGTCGGAACCATTTCACTGTGTTTGCTTGGATTGTTTTCCGTGCGGTTAATCTGGCTAAATGCAAAGCAGCCACAGAACAAAATTAATACCTTATTCGAACCTGCCAGAGCGATAGACAACACTGCCAGGGCTGTCACCGCTGCCAAAGCTTTTCTAGCGACACTCGATGATGCTGCTCGCTCCAAGGCAAGCCTGCCGTTCGACAGTTCAGTAAAAAGCAGGTGGTCTAATTTTCCGGTGGCCATGGTTCCGCGAAATGGAGTCCGTGTGGGTGATATGACTGCCCCGCAGCGCGCCGCAGCCTTCGAACTCCTTGCCGTCACGTTAAGTCCGCGCGGCCTGCAAAAAGTGAAAGAGATTATGGAAGGCGACGAAGTGCTGAAGACTACGGACACAGGACCGCCCGGTGGACCACGAGCGGGAGGTCAGCCGCCTGGACTGCCACCCGGTGCGGGGCAGGGAGGTCCGGGACGTGGCGCCAATCCGATGTTCGGACGCGACAATTACTTTCTCGCGTTTTTCGGCGCGCCTTCGCTCAGCGATCCCTGGATGATTCAGTTTGGCGGTCATCATCTCGCAATCAATGTGACTATCGTGGGTAAGAGCAATGTGCTGGCGCCCAGTCTGCCAGCCGCCCAGCCGGCCGCATACAAACTGAACAGTGAGACCGTTCGTCCTTTGGGTCGCGAGAATGACAAGGGTTTTGCGCTCATCAATTCACTGGATGGGACGCAACAGCAGAAGGCGATACTCAACTATCAGGTAAATGATCTCGTGCTGGGAGCGGGTCAGGACGGAAAGGTGGTCCAGCCGGAAGGCATAAAAGTCTCGACGCTGAATGCTGCACAGCAGGAGAGACTGCTGGACCTTATCAG
>QHXL01000495.1:3510-6542 GCA_003222935.1 Acidobacteriota bacterium | reverse complement strand
TTCTCGATAGCCATCACGACCTCGCAAATAGTCGTCGTAGAGTTGTTCGATACCGCTTTGTCCGATGACGTCGCCCGGCTTTAGTCCCTTGTCTTTGTACGACTGTTGTTTGAGTTGCTCCGGACTTATCTCGCCAACATAGCCAAGCACGTGAGCGAGCATGCCGTTTGCCGGGTATCGACGTTGCGGCTGTTGCTCAACTCTTAACTCAGGGAATTCAAGGTTGTGTGCCTCGACCCAGGCAATATCACCTGGAGTCGCATCCTGCTTTACCAGGATCGATTCGAAGGCGGGGGTAACCTGCTCGAAACGCTCGCGCAGAATATCAGTGTCTATTGCCAGCCCTTCGGCCAGCGGAGCGGTCAGTGAGAGCAAAGCTTTGCCTTTAACGTCTTCGCGCGACAGAATCACGTTATAGATCGGACGCGAGTCGACCACTACTCGACCCTCACGGTCAAAAATCACACCTCGCGGCGCCGGTATCGGCAAGCGTCGACGACGCTGATTTTCAGCAATCACGCCATAGCGTTCGCCACGCACGACCTGCAGGACGTAGAGACGCACCCCCAGGAGGGTGAGCATCAGGATAGCAAGCGCCTGGAGAAAGCGAAGTCGAGCACGTAAGTTTTGAGAGGTGTCTTCGAATTTCATAAAACTTTAGGGGCTTTGTACTTTGTGCTTAGTTCGGGTTTCGGCGTTGCCCTCGAAAGAGGCAAAGTGATCATTACACGTAATCAGGAAAGATCAAAGAACAAAGCGTCTCTACCTCCGTCGTAACGATCCCGTCGAGCGTCGGGCGACCCGTCGGCGAGTGGCGAACTGCCGACGTTGAGCGGAACGTTCAGCAATAACTGCATCGAGCATGTATAGAACGAGCGTGCCCATGGTTGTCGTTGCGATCAGTTTGTACGACATTGTCTGCATAACCGGTACAACAGGTGGGCTTCCAAGTAAGCGATGCCAGAAAACATAGATGCCAGCATCGGCGACCGTCGCAGCTGCGAGTACGGGAATTCGGAGTAACGGATTTTCAAGGTTGACCCTGGTGGCCGCGAAATAGATCAGATAAGCGGTAAGAGTTTTCGAAAAACCTCCCGCGCCGATTAATCCGCCGCTGGCGGCGTCGACTATCAAACCCGCCAGTGAACCTACCAACAACGCCTGCCAGGCGTCCCTCTGTAACGCTATAAAGACTACGACGATAAGTGGAAAGTCAATATAGGAAAGCGGTGGCCAAACCGCACCTAACGAAAGCTGCAGCACGATTGAAATGGCTAAGACTGCGGCGATCTTAAGTTGCGACATAAATCCATTGCCAATTGCCAATTGCCGATGGTCGATTGGCAAATGGCAAGGCGTTCAAAGTGGTGCGGATCGTACGGAGGTTCACAGCTATCTTCAAATTGGCAATCGGCAATCGGAAATTGGCAATGGCCTCACTTTGTCGGTTTGTCGGCGTTCGGGAGGGTTTGTTCGGGAGCACTTCGTTGCGGGGGTCGATAAAGGAGTACGGCCACCTCTTCCAACTGTTCAAGTCTTGCGCCGGGCCGAATTAGAATCTGATGCGCTTGAGTGGCAGTACCGTTTTTTACATCGACAACCTCGCCGACGTTGAGTCCTGGTGGATAGATTCCGTCCTGACCTGTGGTCATCACGAAGTCACCAACGTTGACCTTTTCCAAACCGGAGACGTAGCGCATTTCGATCAATCCGATGTCGGGTCGTCCCCTGACTGATCCAAGTGCTCCGGATTGACCAAGTTGTCCGACTACCGCTCCGGCGCCGGCCTTTTCATCAGTCAATAACATTACCTGCGACGACCATGGGCTCACAGTAATGACGCGTCCCACTACTCCCGTTCCGGAGACGACTGGCATATTCACCGCCACACCCGAACTGCTACCGCAATTGATTGTGATTGTGTTGAACCAGACGGACGGATCTCGGGCAATCACGCGTGAGATCACTGTTTGATACTGGGTCTGCTCCTTGAGGTTGAGGAGTCCTTTGAGGCGTTCGTTTTCGGCTGCCTGCTGGCGAGCGTTGTGCAACTCCTGTTCGGCCGTTGCCAGCCGCTGTTTCAAATCGTCATTTTCCCGAGCAATGCTGTGAAAATTGAATATCTGACGGAAGAAACCCGAGGTCGCGCCACTCGCTTTTGAAGACGCACTTTGAATTGGGGAGGCAAAAGTCTGCGTCCAGACGCGAACGACTTTCTGTTTGCCGTCGCTGTCGCGAGCGTCGACAGCCATGATTATGAGATTCGCAAGCAGAAGTCCGATGAGCCAAAGTGGTGCTCGTTGGCGAATCTCCCTCTGTGTTCGAACAGTTGCCATTAACTAACTACATCCCACTCGTCATCGTATTTTCCCACTTGACTCGTTTGAGGAGATCAAAGTCGGAAAGCATTTTTCCAGTTCCAAGTACTACCGAGGCAAGCGGATCGTCGGCGAGTGAAACCGGCAGCCCCGTTTCGATTGATAGTCGCTTATCGAGATTCTTCAAGAGTGCGCCACCGCCAGTCAGAACGATGCCCCGTTCGACAATGTCAGCCGAAAGTTCCGGAGGAGTTCGTTCCAACGCGACACGGACGGCGTTAATGATCGTCGAGATTGAGTCGGCCAAAGCTTCGCGTACTTCTTCGTCGGATATGGTGATCGTTTTCGGAATACCTTCAATCAAGTTACGGCCGCGAACCTCGTAGGATAACGGTTCGTCAAGCGGGTAGGCTGATCCCAATTCGATCTTGATTGCTTCTGCGGTTCGTTCACCAATCAGCAAGTTATATTTCCGTTTAATGTACTGAATGATTGCTTCGTCCATCTCGTTGCCGGCTACTCGCACAGCGCGTGAATAGACGATACCGCTCAAACTGATTACGGCGATGTCAGTCGTGCCGCCACCAATATCGACCACCATGTTGCCGTGAGGTTCGGTAATTGGTAGCCCAGCGCCGATAGCCGCCGCCATCGCTTCTTCAACGAGGTAAACCTCAGAAGCTTTCGCGCGATACGCTGAGTCTTCAACTGCTC
>QHXL01000495.1:1931-3443 GCA_003222935.1 Acidobacteriota bacterium | reverse complement strand
CTGACCCATGTCTTCCCGTTGTGCGCTTTGCGAATGAAGTGCTGAAGCATCTTCTCCGTTACTTCGAAATTAGCGATCACACCGTCCTTCATAGGTCTGATGGCGACTATATTTCCCGGCGTTCGCCCTAACATATCTTTGGCGTCGCGACCCACCGCCTCCACCTGATTTGTGACCTTATTAATAGCTACTATAGAAGGTTCGGACACAACAATACCGCGTCCTTTTGCATAGACCAGCGTATTTGCGGTGCCTAAATCAATGGCGAGGTCGCTGGAAAACAGACTGAAAATAGATTTAAAAGCCATCTAGACTGATTCACTTCCCGTGGTTGTAGAATGGAACTTCGGGTGGGATCGGCGGCAAATGTCAGTAAGAGTGAAACCCAATGCCCAACAGAGCTTCTCACCTCAGCCGAGTCCCGTACCAAATTGCTCACTCGGCTTCGGGTTCGATCCGGTTTTATCGGGCTGTTGTTTACCCCCCAAGACGCACCAAACGTCCGAACAGCCTAAGATACACCGTTAATCCATGAACCGTAAACCGAAAACTGAAGAAGAGTTAAGTGTGTCGACCATCACTGGTCTCTGCGCATCTTGGGGAGTGCTTCGCTCGGTCGGGAGCGAGGTCTTTTGGGGGTGTGTCCGGGTTACTCGAAGAGTGATCTTAACTACTCTCCGACTTTGCTGCCGGGGTTTGTTCCTTGTTCGCTTCCCGACTTTCTTCGCGTGAAGCCGAGCCGGTTGCAAAACGAACGCAGTTCTTGTTGGCCGCCTTTGCTTCATACATTGCCGTGTCGGCGCAGGCGATCAGCTGCTGGGGGGAGGATGCGTGTTGTGGGAAGGCGGCCACTCCAAAACTAGCAGTTAAGGCTAACTGTAAACGTCGGCCACCGGTGAAATGATACCTACCAATCTTCTGTCGAATACGTTCGGCGACAGCGCCTGCGAGTTCCACACCTGTATCAGGTAGCACAATCACAAACTCATCGCCTCCGTATCGAGCGACCGCATCTGTATCGCGGACTGACGAGAGAATCACGGTCGCCATTTCCATTAACACGTGCGACCCGACGAGGTGCCCGTGTTCATCGTTGATTCGCTTAAAGTCGTCGAGGTCGAGAAATAATGCAGCCACGCTTGTACCGTATCGTCGGGCTCGTCTGATTTCATTCAATAGAAACTGGCGCAGGTACCTGGCGTTGTGCAGTTTGGTGAGGTCGTCGGTTTGTGACAAACGTTCGGCTTCAGCTATGCGGACTGCGTTTGCGAGTGCTGAAGCAACTGGTAACGAAATAGCGTCGAGCAGTTCAACCTCACTCTTCTTAAAAGCACGGCCACCTTCGCTTTCACGGATCCCCTCGAGCACTCCCAGAATTCGTTCGCCGCAGACAAGAGGAACTGCAACTACGAACTGTCCGTTCTCTTTGCGTTTGATGATCCCCATTCCTAAGGCCGCACGCTTTGCAGCTTTAGTTTCGGAACCAATTGGCAGATCGGCCTCACCCGTCAG
>QHXL01000495.1:0-1925 GCA_003222935.1 Acidobacteriota bacterium | reverse complement strand
AACGAACTCCGGAAGGCGAGTTCGGTCTACGAACTGCGATTGCTTCCAAGTTCGAACCTTCAAAACCTTTTGCTTCAGAAAAAAGATAGATGGCCCATCGGTCTGCGCTTACGAGTTGTTCCAATCCGGCAAGAGCGCTGTGTGCTGCGCCACTCTGGTCACCGATAAAGTGTAACGACGACACCAGATCAAAGGCGGCGCGCAATCCGCGGGTTTTTAGTTTTGCGGGAAGGGAAAGTGAACCTGAGTCGGAAGGCTTCTTAGCAATTTCCGGCAGACGAAGTTCTCCAGTCCCGCCGTGTCCGTCGATTTCACGCAGCAAAGCCGGCAGCTGTGCGGCCTTGTCAGCAATTGCTCGAAAACCTAACCTTTTGAGCGTCGCGCCATCCAAACTGCGCAAATTAAGTGTTTGATAACCATTGGAGTGCCGGCGGCAGGCAACAAGTGGAGCGCCCGGCCAAAATGCCCGTGCATGATCGATTGCCGCATGGAGTTCAACCATGTCCGCGCCTGGTACCACCTCGTACAAAACTGCGAGCGGCGGTGGACCTTGATCCGGATCATCACCCTGCCCGTTTTGCGCGCGCATTAGCGCAGCCTCGCTTTCTACATCGCGCAAGCCTTCGATGAGAGTTTTCACACCGGCAGCGCGCAACGCCTCGATCAACTCGTAGGCTGGAGCTTCATGAGCATCCGTTAGTAGTACAACGTGCGACATTTCCTGCTTGCCTAAACGATCAGGTTCTGCGTCCGCCGCGGCCGGCGAGCGGAACTTTGTATTGACTGGTGTTGCCCTGGGGGTCTTGCGCCACGACGACAATTTCGCGTGTTTCTCCACCGGCTGTAATTTGAAGTTGGAAGTTTCCGTCACTGGGAACAATTGCTTCGCGCCCGCCGGCTTTAATCGTATTGCCTGGCTCTGTCTTTCCTTTGATCAGAAATATGCTTCCACCCAGGAGTTCTGTTGTCAGATTTGCTACGGCGACCTGGGAACCAGAGCCGCGTGTCGCAATGATGAATTTCTGCGGTTCACTCCAATCGCTGATTTGTCCGCTAGCCGCCGTTGCCCGCACGCGCCAGAAGTAAACTCCGGGTCTCAGATCGTTCGCCCCAAACTCCGTAATAGCTAATTGATCTCGTTCAATAACTTTTCCATCAGCGACGAAGAACGGTGAAGTCGCAACCTCGACTCGATAGAAGGCGGCGGCCCCCGATTGCGGGCGCTGCCACTTCAAAGAGAGACTCGCCGATCCGTTAGTGCCAATGTAAACTTTTTCAAGATCGTGAGGTTCTGAAGGTAACGGCACATCGAGCAGTCGTTGTGGTGCAGACAATCTTCCGGCGTTGTTCACTGCTACATATTCGCCACCGTGAATTGAAGTCTTCTCACCGGCGCGGTTGGTCGTTTCAATAACACCTGTGTTGACGCGAATTTCTTCGGTGCCTTCAGGGTTAACACCGAAACTAACGTTCGTCTGGTCACCCATTTTGTTTTTGGTCTGAGGTGTTTCGACTACGTTATTCGTACCCTCGGGTAGTTGTTCGGTGCGAACAAACATCTGTCCGCTGTCGACACGGACGTGAACGTTTGTCTTTTTTCCATCCTCGCCACGGGCGTTGTCCCGGATGATGATCGTGCTATTGGGTTTTACGAGGAGTGTCGATCCGTCGGCGAGGCCGATTCTGGCACGACCACTCGCCTGAGTCTGAACTGTGTCGCCGGGATATAACTCTGTATCGGTAGTCGCGGAGACTGTCTCGCGAGTAGCCGCGCGCACTACCCGAACATCACCTTCAAAAGAAACAAAGCGGGCACCGGCCGGATTCTGCAGTTTAGCGACATTCTTTAAGGGATTACCGTACTTCCAGACATACACGGCGAAGCCGGCTGCCAGGACGCAGACGATCAGAAGTGTGATTACCAG
>QHXL01000494.1 GCA_003222935.1 Acidobacteriota bacterium | reverse complement strand
GGGCGAACTCGCATTAATGGCGACGGCGAACAGATAGAACTGTAAGCGGTCCCTGCATTACAAATTCCCGAATACTTTGTTGGGGCGGTCTGGGACCGCCCCCCATTTCTTTCAGGAGTTCTTCGATACCAATCCGACCCGACGCTACTTGACCCCGCTTCCCCGCGCTCGTTTCTAATACCACTCAACCGCACGCCATGTTTGCCGATCGGGTTAACTACTGGCCGAACCTCTGCCGATACTCTCCCGAAACAATGAAAGCTTTGATCATTTCCGCCTGGACGAAGTTACCGTTGAACTGATTGAGCTTCGTTAACCAGAAGTCAAAGCCGGTGTAATCGATGTCAGGGTGTTCGTTCGGATTCCTTCGCAAGTAACCAAAATACTGCATCAGCACGAACGCCCGGTTGAATTCGGCCGTGCGAAGGCTCTGATCTTCGGCGAGCTGCCGTAAAGCCTGTGCACGGGCCGTCGTGTTGCTGGTATTCGCCGCGCCGCCAAAGAGTGCTATCGCCGCATCGCGTTCACTCGCAGACAGCGCGTTGCCGGCGTTAGTATTCAGCTGATCAACAAACTGCGCCGGTGTAAGTGTTGTCGGAAACGCGGTCGTGAGACGCGCCCGTTGCACAAACTCCGTCAGGAAACTCTGCTTCTTACTTTCCAATAGTTGTTCCCAACCCGTCGCGCCGACGATTACTCCCTCGCCAATGCGCCGTGTATCAGACAAGAACTCATTGAACCGCACGATGGGAACCGGAAGTTGATGCGAGCCACCCCACGTGGAAGTACCGATTCCGTCTCCGTAAGCGGACTTGTAAATTCTTTCGACCAGGAAGCCAGTCTCCTGAAACTCAATCGACAGGTAAAAAGCGGCAGATACGTTGATGCGCTTAACTTCTATGCACTGGGCATCGCTACCGCATGATGTGATCTCGTTGGTCCAGAAATCCCAACCGCTCGAATCAGGTTGCCGAAGGAGAAAATCGTGATAATGCTGACCAACAAGGTTTCGAGGGTTATCAATTACATTCGTCGGCTCGTTGAGGTCATCGTCTATCGTGACCGTAGCGACGAAGGGTGTGCCCAGGCTCATCCCTGACGGATTGTTCAAGGTGACATTGAAAGTCTCTGTACCCTCGGCGAATGAGTCTTCGTTGATGAGTAGAGGAAAGCTGATGGACGACTCGCCCGCGGCAAAGCGTAACGTTCCCGCAGCGGCGATGTAATCGCTCCGATCGGTGGCTGAGATATCTGAAGTGAAGTAGTTGACGTTTGCCGCCGCTGAAGTATCGCCGCTTCGATTCACCGTGACGGTTACCGCAGTGCAATCTTCCTGGACACTGTAGTTCGACGCGCTGAATTGCACTGTTGACGCAGCCCCGGTCGCGAAGACATACGCTGCTCCGGTACTGCCGTTCTCGAAGGGGGCTCCGCCAATAAATGCGTCGCCGCTCATTGCGACCGAGGTACCAAAGTGCCTGAGACTAGCTGGGGAAAATACAATCCGCTCTTGTTCGGTCCAGGTCGAAACACTCCGTTGAAAAACATAGACCGCTCCTCTGCCGTTTCCTTCCAGAGGATCCAGTTCTGGAGATCCAACAATGACGGTATCACCGTCAACATCCACCGAGGTCCCGAAGTGTGCGTTAAAGCCAGACGCTACGCCCAAGCTGCCAACCAGTCTCTGTTGCTCGGACCATGTTGAGCCATTAAGCACAAAAACATAGGCTGATCCTCTGTCAGAAATTTGGTTCTCCTCATCGTTCAAAGCACCTACCGCTATCGTATCAGCGCTCGGACTGATGGCGACCGAATTACCAAAGGCATCGAGTGGAGACCCACTGGCTGCTGTTAACTTTTGTTGTTGCGTCCATGTCGTACCGCTCCGCAAAAACACATAAACCTTGCCGTTACGGTTAGCACCAAAGTTGTTCTCACGGGCGCCGACCACAGCCGTGTTGCCAACCAGGTCTACTGCCCCGCCAAGTTGGTCACTCATGAGACCGTCACCGGCGGTGAGCTTTTGCTGTTCGGTCCAGTTTGATCCACTGCGGACAAAAACATAGGCCGCGCCCTGGCGCGAATTGCCTCCCACTGCGTGGTTTATCGCTCCAACAATGATGGTGTTGCCGCTGATGGTTACCGCGGTTCCGAAGTTGTCACCCAACGCGCCGTCGCTGGCCGTGAGCCGTTGCTGTTGCGTCCAGGTAGTACCGTTGCGGACAAAAACATATGCAGCGCCCTTTCCGCTTAGAACACCGATGGTCTTAATTGGCGCTCCAACTACAATCGTATCCGCATCGATGGCAACGGAGTTCCCGAACCTATCGCCATTCACAAGATCTGATGGAACAAGTGCTTGTTGCTGCGACCAACTAACGCCATTGCGCACGAAACCGTAGGCTCCGCCGCGGTTGTTCTGGTTAGGTTGGCCGAAAGCGCCCACAACGGCGGTGTTGTTACTGATCGCAACAGCATTACCAAAACTGTCAAGAGTAACTCCGTCGTTCGCCGCGAGCCGGGCCTGATTTGCGTGTGGTTGTGCGTCCAGCAGATCCTGAGCCGAGACTGTATGTACAATTCCAACTTGCACGACACCAAACAGGTAAAGAATTAAGACGCCAGAAAGTGTGAAGATCTCAGATTTCGTTTTTTGATTACGCATGATTCCCTACCTCCTTTTGCTTAATACTCTGCAGCCGCCATTTGCTGGCGACGCTTCCAGTGATCTACTTCAACGAATTGACGCAAAGCAGGAGCAGTCCATTTTCGGTTTCGACAAAATGAACGATTTCAGCTTCAACCCATCTATTAATGGTTCGAACGGTGACTCCTGCTATTCCCGCTGCGCGTTCGGGGGGCACTAACATCACGATTGCGGA
>QHXL01000472.1:3969-4492 GCA_003222935.1 Acidobacteriota bacterium | reverse complement strand
GTGTAATTTTTACCGGTTATCACTCAAGCACAACCAGCATGGGCGGCGTCCGAGCCCATACGATCTCCAGTGCCAGGCTTGCAGACGTCAAACTAAATGATCGTTCAGTATCCGAAGCTGGTCTTAACGCTGTGATTGCCGGACACTTCAACGTCCCCGTAATCATGATCACTGGTGACGATGTGCTGGTGAAGGAAACTACGGAGCTCCTGGGCGATGTTGAAGGAGCAGTAGTGAAATGGGCATCAGGATTTCACTCGGCGAAATCCATGACGCCTGAAGCTTCGTATCAACTGATAAAGGAAAAGGCGATGAAGGCCGTCCAACGAATCAAGGATTTCAAACCTTACAAGATCGCGAGTCCTGTTCGATTAGACGTTCGGTTCAAAAACTATCGACCGTCAGAAGTGTTGAGCTATCTAAGCATCGTCGAGCGACCGGATGCACACAGCATTCGTTTACGGGTAAAGACATCGTCGAGGTATCAAAGTTTTTGTCGTTTATTAATACCTATGAGCTAGCT
>QHXL01000472.1:0-3959 GCA_003222935.1 Acidobacteriota bacterium | reverse complement strand
GGTCAAAACACTACTACTACTCAGCCGTTTGAAATGCGCGCTTCGACGCTAAAGCTGCCAAAATGTAACAACCGCTTCCGATCAACATTGCTGCCTGAAACCCTAGCGTTAACGCTACGAAAACTGTGGCGATTGACCCGATCACCGACATTATCCCGTTGAGCCCCCAGTAAAAAGGTGGCGCCGGCAATGAACCACTTCCAGTCTCGCGCAACCCTCTCGGGAAAGGCATGCCCATCACGAGACCCAAGGGAGCGATAAACATAATTGCGCACACAATCCGGGCCCAAAGCGGAAGCCATAACAACGCCGGCACTAACTTTGGCAACGCGAGTGCTTCAATGCCACCAATGACCGCCACGACTAGGCACGCAACCCACATCGGCACCCGTCTACTCAATCCGCTTCCAATGCCGCCCATGGCCAACAACGTGAAGAGCAAAACGGACAGAGTGAAAATCGGATGACCAACGAGCAACGTCAGATTCTGCACGAACCCGAGTGCGCCAAAGTAGAGCAATGACCCGGCGTATGACTCAACCGACGCTCCTTTGGGTCGCCCGAAGACAGCAAACAGAATTAACAACGCCAGACTTGGCAGCAACAACCATCTAAACAAGGAATCAGCAATCGCCGACGGCATGCGGAATGGTCGCTCGATAGCGAAGTAGAACGGACTGTCGTCGAAAACTGGCCCGACAAATCGCGGCGACGCGTCGTCGTATTGATTTAACGTCTTCTTGCCGGCTAAAACTTCCCCGATCAATCCGGCTGAAGGTTGACCGGGTAAGATCAACGCATCCGCCTGGTCCCAACTTTTGATTTGCTGAGTTTCAACTGGAGTGAACGGACGTTTGCGAAGCATGAAGAGCATTTGCGCCGGCGTATCTGGCGCGGCCTGCTTTTCGAGCAGAGTAACGATGCGTTGCGAAGCGGCCTCAGCTCCAATGTTCGCAACTGAGTTTGACACCAGGCGGGGAATGTCGGAATCCCAACGCAGGACCACCAGGATCCCGTTGTCTGACAGGTGATCGTAATAGGCTCGAAACGCTTCAACCGTGTAGAGATAGTTTTCAGAGAGCGACAAACCACCCGATGCCACTGAAGCCCACGAATCAACAAACCCCAGCAGAATAATGTCGAACTTCTTGTCTGTCCGACTTACAAAGTTTCGACCTTCACTCAGAATGGCTTCTACGTCAGGGCGGTTGTAGAGATTTCCCGCACGTGGTCCATAACTTCTGACAAACTCGAGCATCAACGGATTCATCTCGACCGCGGTTACTTTCCGACTACCCGAGGCAAGCGCCGCTACTACATCTGGTCCACCTCCGGGACCGATGATTAAGGTCTCAGCATTCGGCGTGAGTCGGAAAGGAAGGGCTCGATAGGAGTCGCGCAAGTCGGTCGCCGTTTCAATGCGACCATCCCATTCTCGAATACCGGTCCATGCGTCCGAGTCGATATAAAGTCGAGCCAGCCCGCCTTTCGGTTCAACCCCTTCCACGGCATCGATCCGTGAGTAAGCGTTCCAACCCGTATGCGTAATTTTCGCAACGTTGGGAGCCGCATCCATCTGCCGACGCATCGCCTTTGTAGTTCCGGGCGCAACCCGCAGGATCCCAAACTTGAATGCAGAAAAAGTTGTAGCGACGGAAAGCACCAAGGCCACAACAGCTACCAAACGGATCAGTGGCGACGGCGATTGCTTACCGCCGTGTTCACCTGTGCCCAACAAACATATTGCTGCGATGGCAGGAGCGATCGATCCCGCGAGTAGAGCGACTTCGCCACCCAGCCAGTGCAACAGCAAAGTCACCAGTAGTGCGCCGATGGCGGCTCCGAGCAGATCGGCAAAGTACAGCGTGCCCGCAATCGTGCGATGAATATCGAAGACGATCGACAAGGCCATACCCGCAAGAAAGAACGGAAGCAGTGGAGCTAAAAAGTAGAGTGGCAGTCTATCCATTTCGAATGGATACCGAGAGAGCACCCATAAACAAAGTGGAATAGTGCCGGCGTAAAGTGAGGCTATCAGCGCCGCAGAGTTGACCGACAAGGTTATTCGTCGTTTCAGGACATGGACCGTAAAGCCACCCAATCCCCATCCCAGCAAAGCAACTGAAATGGCGACGAATGCAAAGTGGTACCAAACGCTGGCTGAATAGATACGAGTGAGTCCGACTTCAAGGACAAGTCCGGACAAAGCGATTAGGAAAACGCTGAGTCGTGTGCGCATATGGGGGGCAGTTATGACAATCTAAAGAAAAGTTGTGAACGAACGAAAGCGACAGCGCACCACGCTCCGCACTTGCTGGGAGCGCAGGCGTCCTCGCCTGCCTGTCTTCGCCACCAGACGCATCAGTGTTTAAGAGGACGCCCGCAAAAGGTCTAACTCAGATCAATATCCACTGACCTCAAACGTCTCGGTCTTCTGATCCTTCTGTTCACCTTTTTCATTGAGCATGCTGACCTCGACTTTGTAACGACCGTTGCCGAATCCGCGAGGAGGCAACGTCACCCAGAAGATCGCCGGACGGCTGCCGTCGATATCCAAGGTCTTTTCGGCTCCCTGTACAAGATCACCTGCTTTTTGATCGGCAACATTATCGTAAACCACGCGGAATTTTGCCTGCACCTTGCCCGGATTGTTTGAGATAGTCGCGACCGCATAAACCTTGTCACCAGGTTTGAAGTTCTTCGTAACGTTCTTGCCTTCTTCATCAGTGCTGATCTTAAGACTACTGATGTTTGCCGTACTTGCGTTGCATGCCAGCAATACGCCGATGAACATTCCGAGAGCCAGCAGACTAGTCCACTTGTTTGTCTTCATGAGTAAGTCTCCACCTGTGATGTTGATTTAGCGCAGGCAATGTATACGAGTGATTCCAAGGAGGCAATGGATATTGCCGTTTTCAATTGCCGATTACCGATTTGATAGACTAGCTAAAAGCCAATTGGAAATCGGAAATCGACAATCGGCAATGTGAGACCCAACGCTAACGTACGAGTTAGGAGAGTAAATGAAGAGTTTTGTTTGCACTATTCTTTTGATCTTTGCCTTTTCAATATCGCCCGCATCCGTCTTTCCACAACGGAGCGAGCCGCTTCCCAAATTACTACCCGTTCGTGAGCAGCAGGCAGTCCGAGAGATCTGGCTCAAGAAACGACTCGACACAATGCTTCTGCCAATGATGCGTCAACAGAAGATCGATATGTGGATTGTAACGAATGAAGAGTTTCATGAAGATCCTGTAACGCCTTACATTGCCCCGGCCATTCCCTACGTGGGCAGACGCGATTTCTTTATCTTTGCAGATCGTGGTGGAGATAAACTCGATCGCCTCGCTCTCGTTCGCTACCCGGAAGAACACTTGAAGTCTTTCTTCGAGGTCGTAAATCCGCCCGGTCGAGATATCCCGACAACTCTGCGTCGGATTGTTGAAGAACGAAAACCAAAAACAATCGCACTCAACATGGGTGGAACCCGCGGTGCGACGACCGGCCTCACTCAAGATACATACAAATACTTGACGGTTTTGTCTCCGCCGCTCCGCTAATCGTCGAGTACATGGACACACGCATTCCCGAAGAGCTTGAACACTACCGAGCAGCCGTGGCATTTACCGACATCCTGACGCAGCGCGCATTTTCAAACGAAGTGATCACACCCGGAAAGACAACTGTCGGCGACGTTCGCTGGTGGTTTCTTCAACAGATCAGTAATGCCGGACTGGGAACCTGGTTTCAACCCGATTTGCGGATTCAGCGCCACAATCAGGAGACTGGTAAGACACAGCAATTTCTCAGCGTGGCCGAAGAGTCAGTCGTGATTCAACGCGGTGATGTGATTCACATCGATTGTGGGGTGAATTACATGGGACTGAGCACCGACTGGCAAAAGATGGGTTACGTTCTGAAAAATGGCGAGAAGGATGCTGCCGAGGGATTGAAACGTG
>QHXL01000471.1 GCA_003222935.1 Acidobacteriota bacterium | reverse complement strand
GATAGGAAACTCAACCCACCTGTTGCGACGTCGACGGTGATCGTTAGCGCTGCTGTCGAGATTTTTACTTCCTTTCTTCCGACACTGACTTGAAAGTTGGTAGGTCGACACGGCTGGGTAATGATCGGCACCTTTGGGTTCGGGATTTCAGAACTGCGGCTGGCGACTACATGTATAACGCGGTCACCGCACACTTCTACTCGCATAACCCCGGCAGGTGTTTGAAAAGTTACGCCACTAGGATCTCTTCGAGACTCTTTAACGGCAAACTGTGCTTCATCCATCGCCCAGGCTGACGAAGTTGTCACAAGTAACAGCAAGATGCTGGAACTGATCAATCGTCTGATTGGAGTTTTCATTCTCTAGGCTCTTCCTGAGTTGCAGTGCACGATCAACTGCAATCACATACTAGACTCCCCGGACGCATGGATTGTTAAGGACTAAACCTTTAGTAGCTCGATCGCACTACAGTGAGCGCTGGTGCTGGGACCGCACGCGTCCCCGCGTGCCATGTTTGCCTCCGAGTGTCTAGTGGCTAAGGTGGGCGCGCGGGGACGCGTGCGGTCCCAGCACCAGCGCTCACTAGCTCACATCGTCCTGTTAGAGAAACGACTACTCAGGAAGCACCTTTGTTCCTTTCACCTGGAACTTCCCGGCGATCGTCGGTGCTCCGGTATCGGGTTGTCCTCCACCGATCGAAATCAAATACTCTCCTTCAGCAATTATCGGTTCACCTGCCTCACTCACCATGCTCAGAGCGCGCTCGTTCAATTCGAAGCGGACCTTCTGCGCTTCTCCCGCCTTCAAGTGAACGCGTTTGAATGCACGCAACGCACGTAGCGGTGCACCCGCGACGTTCGGGAAACTAAGGTAAACCTGGGCCACTTCGTCCCCTTCACGCTTTCCAGTATTCGTAACCGTTACATCTACGACGAGTGGATCGCCGGCCTTGATCTGATTCTTCGGAAGCGTGAGGCTCTTGTAAGAGAACGTGGTGTAGCTCAGTCCATATCCGAACGGATACAACGGCGTACCTTTGAAATAGCGGTACGTCCTGTTGTTCATCGCGTAGTCTCCAAATGGCGGTAACTGATCGACGCCTGTGTAGAAGGTGACAGGAAGACGTCCCGCAGGATTGTTTCTTCCGGAGAGAGTTTCTGCGATGGCAGCCCCGCCCTCTTCACCCGCGTACCATGATTCGAGGATCGCGTTCACATTTTGCTTCGCCCAGTTCACGGAGAGTGCACTTCCATTAGCAAGAACAAGGACGACCGGTTTTCCAGTCGCTGCCACGGCCTCGAGTAACTCCTGTTCCGGCTTCGGCAGGTCAAGACTAGTTCGGTCGCCGCCCTTGAATCCTTCCTCGTCCACAGGCATCTCTTCACCTTCGAGTTCGCTCGTGATACCAAGCACTGCGACCACGACGTCGGCGTTCTTTGCAGCTTCAACAGCCTCGGCGCTCGGCTTCGTGTCGTACTTAGACCAGATCAATTGCGCAAGTTTCGGTTCGCCAGTAGCGAGCGAGTAGTTAACCTTGATCTCTATCTTCTTCCCTTGTTCGAGACGAACGCGTCCCATCTTCGACTCGACCTGGCCTGGGCCGCCAAACCCCTGCGCAACCTGCTTTCCATCCACGAGCACACGAGCGAAACCACCTTCAAAACGCAAACCGATAATGAACTCCCCGGTCTCAGTTGGCGTCAGGAATCCGCTCCACTGAACTAACAATGGAGATTTGTTCGCCGCTTCGGAGGGAACGTCACCCGCCTTCAAGTCGACCGAACTCACCGAGCGCCTGGTGAGTACGGTTGGCGTTCCCCCGAATAACTGTCCGGTTGCAAACTCTTGCGTAAGCCCTGTTTGCCCTTCCGCTGTCGTAAAGACAGAAGATGGAACTGCGACTCCATCCTTCCGCAGGAACTTCGTTCCAGGGACAAATTTGATTTGTGCGTCGGGAAACTCCGTTTTAAGTCCTTCCAACACAGAGACAGTGTGCGTCGGAGTGCCGGTGTAGTTGCCGAGCAGGTACCTGGTCTGATCAGCGAATGGTCCAACGAGGGCGATCCTGGTCGCGCCGCTCTTTAGAGGCAGGATTCCATCATTCTTGAGCAGCACCATCGACTTATTTGCAATATCGCGCGCCATCGCACGGTGTTCTGCACTATCCAGTTTCTTTTCGTCGATCGTCGAATACGGAACTAACTCAGGGGGATCGAACATTCCGAGTTTCATTCGCGCTGTGAACAGTCGGATCAGTGCTCGGTCTATATCACTCTCTTTCAGAATCCCTTGTTTGTATGCATCGAGGTATGGCTTGTAGTCGTGATCGTCTTTCACTTTCGAGAAGTCGATACACTCGTTATCCATACCGCGTTGCAACGAGAGTGCGGATGCTTCAGCCTGTGTTTTCGTGAAGCGATGATCGCGAAATATGTTGACTACAGCTTCGCAATCCGAAACGACGTACCCCTGAAAGTTCCACTTCTTACGCAACTGATCTACGAGCAAGAATTCATTAGCACATGCTGGTTGTCCGTTGATGCTGTTGTAAGCGCACATGACAGATCCAGCACGCCCTTCCGTAACGGTGGCGCGAAACGCGGGAAGGTACGTGTCCAACTGGTCGTGCTTACTGACCTTGATGTCGTCCTTGTGGCGCGATGGCTCGGGCCCACTATGTACGGCGAAGTGTTTGGGAGTTGAGATTACCCGGTAGTATTTCGGGTCGTCTCCCTGCATCCCTGTGACGAAGGCCACGCCCATTCTTGCCGTTAGGAAAGGATCTTCCCCGAATGTCTCTTGCCCGCGGCCCCAGCGTGGGTCGCGGAAGATGTTGATGTTTGGTGCCCAGAAATCCAGGCCCTCGAAAATGTCACTATGACCATCGCGCATGCCCTGCACGTGCTTGATTCGGCCTTCAGTCCCGATCACGACCGCCATGCGGTGAATCGCGTCCGTGTCGAAGGTCGCAGCTAACCCAACTGGATTCGGAAACTCAGTCGTCCCCCGGGTGGCGATGCCGTGCGATGCTTCACTCCACCAGTCGTAGTCGGGAATGTTAAGCCGCGGGATTGCCCGCGACTGATTCACGAGTTGCGTAACCTTTTCTTCCACGGTCATGCGGCGGACGAGATCCTCCGCCCGCTGTTGTGGCGGCAAGGCAGGATTAAGGTATGAGGGTGTTTCCCCATTCTGAGCGTACAGAACGCCCACGGTCAGGAAGAAGGCAATCGCCATTAGAATTCGCTCGCCGGTTCTTTTCATCTTTTCTCCATAGGAACGATGATCAAATAATAGTCACGCCTTTGGCACTCGAGCTAGAGCGCAAGCAAATGCAGCGTATCGAATGCAGACTCCGGTCGTGACTGTAACTCAGATAAAACAGAAGAATGAACTACCCGATGAGAGACTCAAAAGTCTTGTGGGTCGCCTTGAAAATTGTTGAAAGTTTACGAAGGCGGTGAAGATCGCTCCCGGCGACGTCAATCTCACGCCAAACGATTCCTGGCTCTAATTTGTTTGTCGCTTGTAAGTGATTGAAGAGGAGGAAATTAAATTGGTGGAGCAGAGGGGGGTCGAACCCCTGACCTCCGCATTGCGAACGCGGCGCTCTGCCAAACTGAGCTACTGCCCCACACGCGTGAACGCAGTTTAGGTAGCACGGCGGATAGGTGTCAAGTTGGTGCCCAAATGTCCGATAAACTTCAGTTTGTCGTGAGATTAGAGAGTTAGGGTTGAGCCTCAGGGAGTTTCTCGATTAGACAGCGACAAGCTGAAGCATATCGGACATTTAAAGACCATTGCTCGGATGCGGGGCTCCTATTATGATGCGGCGCGATGATAATGATGAGGCGCGGTCTGTGTGCGATCACTTCGCTTGTCTTGGTTTGTTTCCTGATCTTTGGGCAAGTACTCGCCACTGAGTCAACAAATCCGTTGCCGTCCGCCAAGATCCACGGTCTAACTAGTCCTGAAATCTAACTCGTTACGTAAATCCTTTCATCGGTACATCCGGACACGGCCACACTTATCCGGGCGCCACTCTGCCGTTCGGGATGGTCCAACTCAGTCCTGACACACGTTTGACCGGTTGGGATGGCTGTTCTGGTTATCACTACTCCGACACCTCGATCTACGGGTTTAGTCATACCCATCTCAGCGGAACCGGGATCTCAGATTACGGCGATATTCTGTTTATGCCGACCCCACGTCTCGAGCAGAATCTCTATGATGAGCACCCGAAATATTCCGCTACTTTCTCACACGACAACGAAACGGCCAGTGCTGGTTACTACGGTGTAAAGCTAGATAACGGGATTCGCGTGGAGTTAACAGCTACTAAGCGTGTCGGGTTTCAACGCTACACCTTTCCGGCTGACGCGAAAGCCCCTTTTGTAATTCTCGACCTCGGCCATCGAGACAAATTGCTGGATTCAGAGCTTCGGGTTGTTCACAACCGACGCATCGAAGGGTTTCGACGTTCGACTGCATGGGCCAAGAACCAGGTAGTTTATTTCGTCGCAGAGTTCTCAAAATCGTTTTTGCCATTTGATATTGATGTAGACGGAAATGAACCATCACCGAAAACGACTAAGAGATCTTTCAAATTCGACAATCCCGGTCAGTTGCTCATCAAAGTAGGGATCTCAGCCGTCAGCGTCGAAGGCGCACGCAGGAATCTCGACGCAGAAATTAATCATTGGGACTTCGACAAAGTTCGAGGTGCCGCGACAAAAGAGTGGAATCAGGAGTTGAACAAGATCCAGGTGACTGGTGGTGACACGAGTCAACTAACGACTTTCTACACCGCGCTCTATCACACGGCAATAACTCCAAACCTTTTCACCGATGTTGATGGCCAGTATCTTGGTCATGACTTCAAGGTCCACACCGCGAAAGGGTTCGACAACTACACAGTCTTTTCACTTTGGGACACATTTCGCGCAGCACACCCGCTTTACACAATTATCGATCAAAAACGCACCGCCGATTTCATCAACACCTTTCTTGCTCAATATAAAGAAGGTGGGCGACTCCCCGTTTGGGAACTGGCCGCCAACGAGACCGATACGATGATTGGCTATCACGCCGTTTCCGTGATCGCCGATGCTGTCGTGAAAAACATTCAGGGATTCGATCGTCAGCTTGCTTTCCAGGCGATGAAACACAGCGCCGAGCTGCGTCACTTTGGCCTGGGTTCGTACAGGGACCACGGTTACATCGATATGAGTGACGAGCGCGAGTCAGTTTCAAAGACACTCGAATATGCCTATGACGATTGGTGTATCGCTGTTGTGGCGAAAGCGCTCGGCCAGAGTGACGATTACCAGCGCTACATGCGTCGTGCTCAGTCGTACAAGAATGTGTTTGATCGGCAAACGGGATTTGTGAGACCGCGAGCCAACGCCGGCTGGTTAACGCCTTTCGATCCACGAGAGGTCAACTTTAATTTCACCGAGGCCAACGCCTGGCAATACAGTTTCTTCGCGCCCCATGACATAAGTGGCCTGATTAATTTGTTAGGCGGTGAAGTGGAATTCGCCCGCAAACTGGAGAAGCTGTTCTCAGCCGAGAGCGAGACAACAGGACGGGAGCAAGTTGATATCACCGGGTTGATTGGGCAGTACGCTCATGGCAACGAGCCGAGTCATCACGTCGCCTATCTCTACAATTACGTGCGGCAACCATGGACGACGCAAACTCTCGTGCGTCAAATCATGGATGAGTTTTACAAGGCCTCGCCTGACGGGTTGATTGGCAACGAAGACTGCGGACAAATGTCGGCCTGGTATGTTTTGAGTGCGGCAGGTTTCTATCCGGTAACCCCGGGAGCTCCAATCTATGCGATCGGAACGCCGTTGTTTCCGGAACTGCGTTTCAATCTCGAAAATGGAAAGACGTTTGTTATCAGGGCCAATAGGGTGTCGAGCAAGAGCTTCTACATTCAACGAGCAAGTTTGAATGGCAGGCCGTATCACAAGTCGTTCATTGCACACGACGATCTGATGAAGGGAGGTGAACTCACTTTTGAGATGGGACCACGGCCCAACACTAAATGGATGACCCAACCTCCCGTGTCGCGTATTGAAGGTGAGGCTATCCTGCCGGTACCTGTGGTGATGAATTCTCGCAAAACCTTTCAGGGTCAGACTGAGATCGGTTTTGAAGCGCCCCTGGACGGTGCAAAAATCTATTACACGACCGACGGGAGCGAGCCCGATCGAAACTCCAAGCTGTACGCGAGGCCATTCATCATTGATCAGACGACGACGCTTAAAGCACGAGCGACAAACGCCGCATCGCAGAGCCAGACTGCAATTGCCACCTTCCTGAAGATGCCGCACAACTGGAGTCTTACGTTGAATTCAAGATATAGCTCGCAGTATCCGGGTGGCGGCGAGTTTGCCCTGATTGACGGAATACGGGGTACCCGGAATTTCAGCGGTGGCGCCTGGCAAGGTTATCAAGGGCGCGATTTAGTTGCGGTGGTTGACCTCGGAAAGATGCAGAGTATTTCGAAGCTTGGCGCCGGGTTTTTACAGGACGTCGCGTCGTGGATATTGATGCCCGTGAAGATCGACTTCGAGGTTTCGACTGACGGGATCAATTTCGTTCAGGTGTTGTCTATAGCCAATGACGTTTCGAGTCAGAACTACGACTCGACTATCAAAGACTTCACGGGAAAGATCGAGCCGCGGATGGTTCGTTATGTGAAGCTGCGCGCGCAGAATTTCGGAAAGTTGCCGAGTTGGCATTTGGGCGCCGGTGGCAACTCCTGGCTCTTCGCTGATGAAATTATTGTTGAATAGCCAGTAGCACAGACTTCAGTCTGTGTCGTCTGTCCAAGAGTGCTAAGAGTCAACCAAACAAATTTTCTTCAAGCTCAATGTTTAAGGAAATTGAGAACACAGACTGAAGTCTGTGCCACACGCTGATGAATCCAACACGTCGAAGTTTCCTGAGGACGGTGAGTGGGGCTGCACTGGTGGCGGCCGTGCCGACTTCCGTCCCAAAGCGATTGTCTTTTGGGAGCCTGCATTTCCACAGATCAACGGACTGAATATCACTCGGGCGTTACTGGATGAGTCACTTACCTCCTTTGAAACTCAATACGCTACCGAACCTGAACTGAGAAGCCGTCTCAACGCCGAAGCGTTTGATCTGCTCGTCACCCCGTACGGGTCTGCGTTTCCAAAAAAATCCTGGCCGGCAATCTTTGAGTACCTGCGTAAAGGCGGAAACTGGCTCAACCTCGGTGGCGCTCCATTCGTCACGCCGGTGGTTCGTACCATTTCGGGCTGGCGTGCGGAGAATAATCAGAGTGCGTATCACAAACGACTCGGGATCACGCAATGGTTTCCAGTCGACGGAAAAAAGATCAAGATCTACCACAGCCTTAACACGTCGATCAGTCACTCCCAGGATGCGCGCGAGGTCTACGAACTATATGTTCGCTTTAGTTCAACTTCTGATGCTCCGGATGAAGCAGGTAGCGATGGACCACGAGAAGCAATACTGACGACCTGGACCTTTGGCTTGAACGAACACTCGAAGCCTATCGCCGCACCAATAATTCAAATCGATCGAACTCAAGCTGACTTTGCGGGCGGACGCTGGATGTTGGCGAACTACTCCGGTGTCACCAATGCAGGAACTGTTCGTTTTCTTGCCGAACGGGCTGTGGAGTCTTCAACTCAACTACGAGTTCGAAGTGACTATGCTTGTTATCGAGATGGTGAGCGGCCGTCGGTCCTGGTTGAACTAAATCGACCTAAAGGAAGTCTGAAACCAACCGACGCTACAGTTGAAGTTCGAAAGTATTCGGGAGAGTTAGTTGCCACCTTCAGCGTTGCTTTGAAAGGTGACGACATCAAGATAAGTGGCGAGGCAAAACTGCCCGATACAAAACTTGAACCTGGCTTTTATAGCCTGAGCGCGACTTTGAACCGCAATCATCAAATGACCGACATCAATGCGTTCTGGATCTACGACGCAGCGTTGATGCGGAGTGCGAAGCGCCTGACAGTTGACGAACACTTCTTCTATCGCGAAGGAGAAGTTTTTCCTATTACGGGCACGACTTACATGTCGTCGGAGGTCCATCGCAAGTTCTTGTTTGATCCTAACCCTGACACCTGGAATAGAGACTTTCGCGAGATGAAAGAAGCCGGTGTGAACATGATTCGCACAGGTATTTGGACGGGTTGGAAGAAGTACATGCCCGAAGTCGGGAAAGTGGACGAGGGAGTGCTGCGGGCACTGGATGCGTTTCTGCTGACTGCGCGCAGGTTTGATATTCCGGTCATCTTCACCTTCTTCGCGTTTCTTCCAGAAACATGGGGCGGCAAGAACGCTTACCTTGATCCGCAGGCGATTCGCGCACAGCAGAGTTTTCTTTCGACCATAGCCAGGCGATACGGCGAGTTGGACGATGTGAGTTGGGACTTGATCAATGAACCATCATTTTGTTCACCCACCCACCTCTGGAGTTGCAGACCGAATTACGATGAGTTCGAAAAAGCTGCCTGGAAAAAGTGGTTGCGAGAACGTTACCCGTACCCGAGCGATGAAGAGCGCTCGAGTGCGTTGCAGTTGCGTTGGCGAGCGACTGACGACACGTTTGATCTGCCCGCACTCGCTGACTTTGAAAACGTGAACATCCTGGTCGATCGTCAGCCAAACAAGACGCTGGATTATCGCCTGTTTGCGCAACAGATGTTCGCTCGTTGGGTAGGTTTGATGACGCAAGCGCTGAGAAGCAATGGCAACCCCAAGCAACTCATAACCGTCGGCCAGGATGAAGGCGGAACTGGCGACAGTCCGAATAATCAATTTCTGGCGAAGTCTCTCGACTTCACCTGTCTTCATAACTGGTGGGCCAACGATGATCTGGTTTGGGACAGTGTTGTTACCAAGACACCGTCGAAGGCGAATCTCGTAGAAGAAACTGGAATCATGTTTTACGAACGGGCGGATGGGGTGGCGTGGAGAACGGAGGCCCAGGCGAGTAATTTGCTAGAGCGCAAGATGGCAATTAGTTTTGCGGTTGATGGCGCTGGTTTCATCGAGTGGATCTGGAACACGAACTGTTACATGAACAATGAAAACGAGAACGCCATCGGTTTTCATCGCGTCGATCAAACAGCAAAGCCGGAGCTTGAACCGTTTCGTCGTTTGGCGAAATTCTTCGGGAAGAATGCCGGGTCGATGCGGAAGC